>NZ_JBEOVU010000006.1:0-224506 GCF_040295685.1 Streptomyces sp. NPDC002734 | reverse complement strand
GACCGGGCCCCCGCGCCGGTGGCCCCGCGGCTGTAGCCCCGCGTGCGCCCGCCGGCGGGGGGGGGCGGGGCGGGGGGGGCCCCCCCCCTCCCGGCCCGGCCGTCTCGTACGCGCGGTGCGGGTACCCTCGGGCCGCCGGTCGTTCAGGGGGGTGGGCATGATGCCGAGGCCGTCGATCGACGAGGCCATGGGGCTGCTGGAGGCGGAAGTGCGGGCGGGGCGGCGGGCAGGCGCGTGCCTGGACCTGGAGGCCGCCTGGGAGGCCTTCCTGCGCTTCGGCCGGCAGCTGTTCGACGTCTCCGACGCCCCGGACGGCGACGGGCTGCTGTTCCAGTACGGGACGTACAGCTTCGAGGGTCCCCCGGCGTTCACGGTGGACCTTGTGCGTCAGTTCGAGATCTTCGACGCCGAGGGCGACCACGCCGCATTCGTCCAGGTGCACTGCGAGGTCCGCTTCGACCCGGAGCCCGCGCTGGAGGCGCTGGGAAGCTTCACGTCGTGGTTCTTCCACGACGGCGGCCAGGATCTCGACGCGTGGGCGCGGGAGGTGACCGGGCGGCCGGCCTGGGCCGTGGCGTGTGCCCGCACGCCGACCGGAGTCCTCGTGTACCAGGAGGGTGTGTAGCCCGCTCGGGTCGCCGGTTCGACCGCCGCGCCCCGTCGCCGGGTGGGGCCCGCACCTCACGATGTCGCCATGTCGACACCTGGCCCGGGGGCGGCCGGGGTTCAGTCCGTCGGCATGACGAACCGGGACGCGCCCTCGCGCAGGCGGTCGCGGAGGGCGTGGAAGAGGGCGGTGGCTCGGGGGCCGGGCCAGTCGGGCGGGAGCAGGCGGGGCGGGAGGCCCGGGTCGGCGTAGGGGAGTTCGCGCCAGGCGTCGAGGGCGAGGAGGTAGTCCCGGTAGGCCTCCTCCGCAGGGGTGTCCTCCCGCTGTTCCCAGGCCCGCAGCATGCCGGTGTGGCGGGCCAGGAAGTCCTGGTAGCGGGCGGCGATGGCGTCCAGGTCCCACCAGCGGGCCACCGCCTGCTCGGTGGGCGTGTAGCCGAGGTGGTCGCCGCGGAAGAGGTCCACGTAGCGCTCGAGGCCCAGGCGACTGAGGGAGTGCCGGGTCTCCTCGTGGACGCGGGCGGGGGCTATCCACACACCGGGGGCGGCGGCCCCGAAGCCCAGGCGGGCCAGCCGGGTGCGCAGCACGTGGCGCTGCTGCCGCTCGGTCTCGGGAACGGAGAAGACGGCCAGCAGCCAGTCCTCCTCGTCGGACGGGGCTGCGTGCACCCTGCGCCCGGTGTCCTCCAGCAACTGCCGGGCGCCGGGCGACAGTTCGTACCCGGCGGCGCCCGTGGCGGTGCGGGCGGGGACGAGCATGCCGCGCCGCTTGAGCCGGGAGACCGCGGACCGCACCGAGGGGGCGTCGACGCCGATCGCCGCGAGCAGCCGGATCAGCTCCGCGACGGGCAACGGTCCGGGCAGGTGACGGCCGTACGCGCCGTAGAGCGTGACGATGAGGGAACGGGGAGCGCGTTGGTCGGACACGTTGATCATTTTAAAGGGCCGGAGATGACGGAGTGTCACGGGGGGCGGCCCTGACCTGGGCCGCCGTCCCCGTCGCGGCGCAAGCGGCCGTCCGCCGCCGCGCCGCTCAGGCCCAGCCGAGGCGCGCGGCCTGGAGGCCCAGCTGGAGCCGGGTCTGGGCGCCGGTGAGCTTCATCAGCTGGCCCACCCGGCGCTGCACGGTGCGCAGGGACAGGCCGAGGCGGACGGCGACCGCCTGGTCGGTGAGCCCGGCCACCAGCAGGCTCATGATGCGGGCGTCCGTCTCGTCCAGGGCGCTCGGCGAGGACTGCACGGCCGTCCCGGCCCGGGGCACGGTGAGGCGCGAGCTGCGGTGCCAGACCAGTTCGAACAGACCCGTCAGGGCGTCCAGCAGCCCGCTGGGCCGTATCAGGAGGGCGCCGTCCGCGGCGTGCCCGCGGCCGCCCATCGGCACCATGGCGAGCTCCCGGTCGGCGATCATGAGCTTGACCGGGACCGAGTCGGTGACCCGCACCTCCTCGCCGGCGTCCACGGCACGTTCCAGCTCCTCGACGATGCCGTCGTCCTCCTCCAGCATGCGGCGCTCGAGGACCACCCGGTAGGCGACACCGCGGGCGGCCGCGGCGGCCTCGGTGGCGGTGTTCTCGGCGGTGGAGACGAAACGCGCGGGGGCCTGCACCAGGCCGAGGATCTCGCTGCGCGCGCCGGTCTGGAGCTGCTCCAGCCGCTGCCGGGTGGCCTCCGTGCCGCGGACCACGTCCAGGACGTCGGAGGAGGACCGCTCGGCCATGGTGGCCCGGTACAGCTCCTCCAGGGAGCCGAGCTCGAGCTCGGCCAGCCGGAGCGCGTTCTGCTGGCGCACCAGCATCGAGCCGAGGGCGAGCCGGGGCGGGGAGGCGCTCAGCCGGCCGGGCGCCTGCCCGTTGCGGGCGGCCAGGCCCAGCGCCTCCAGGCGGCCCATCAGCCGCGCGGCCTCGCCCTCCGGCACGCGCAGCACGCCGGCCAGCTCCGCGGCCGAGCAGGAGGGGCGACGCAGCAGCTCACGGTAGGCGTCCGACTCGTTCTCCGTCAGTCCCAGCACATCCTGGATCATCGTGGCCCCCCACTGGATCGCCTCCCGCCCGGGCACGGCGGGTTCATGCCATGTCGTAATGCCGCAACCTCGCACGGATCCCGCCTGGCGTAAAGCGCCGTCCATGGCGTGAAACACACCCTCGGCAGGCACGCGGGTACCCGCAAGCCGGGGGAAGGGACCCTCCGGCAGGGATGAAAGGGCCTGGTCGGGGTCAGGATCAGTGGCATGGGATTTCACGTCGACTCAGAGACCGGCCGCCTGCGCCGGGTCGTTCTGCACCGCCCCGGCCTGGAGCTGAAGAGGCTCACCCCCAGCAACAAGGACGACCTGCTGTTCGACGACGTCCTCTGGGTGCGCCGCGCCCAGGCCGAGCACGACGCCTTCGCCTCCGTGCTGCGCGAGCGCGGCGTGGCCGTGCACCTCTTCGGCGACCTGCTGACCGAGACCCTGTCCGTCCCCGAGGCCCGCACCCTGGTACTCGACCAGGTCTTCGACGACCGGGAGTTCGGCCCGCTGGCCACCGACCACCTGAGATCGGTCTTCGAGGCGCTGCCGTCCGAGCGGCTGGCCGAGGCGCTGGTCGGGGGCATGACCAAGCGGGAGTACCTGGACGAGCATCCGGAGCCGGTCTCCATCCGGTTCCACGTGATGGAACTGGACGACTTCCTGCTGAACCCGCTGCCCAACCACCTCTTCACCCGCGACACCTCCGCCTGGATCTACGACGGCGTCTCGATCAACGCGATGCGCTGGCAGGCGCGGCGCCGGGAGACCGTGCACTTCGAGGCGCTCTACCGGCACCACCCGCTGTTCCGCCGTGAGGACTTCCACATCTGGTCGCAGGGCCACGCGGACTATCCCTCGACCATCGAGGGCGGCGACGTGCTGGTGATCGGCAACGGGGCGGTCCTGATCGGCATGAGCGAGCGGACCACCCCGCAGGCCGTGGAGATGATCGCGCGCAAGCTCTTCGCGACCGGTTCGGCCCGCACCGTGGTGGCGCTGGACATGCCCAAGCGGCGGGCGACGATGCACCTGGACACGGTGATGACCATGGTGGACCGGGACACCTTCACCCAGTACGCGGGCCTGGGCATGCTGCGCTCCTACACGATCACGCCGGGCGGCGCGGGCCGGCTCGAGGTCGCCGACCATCCGCCGGAGCACATGCACCGCGCGATCGCCGCGGCGCTGGACCTGCCCGAGATCCGGGTGCTCACCGCCACCCAGGACGTCCACGCCGCCGAGCGGGAGCAGTGGGACGACGGGTGCAACGTGCTGGCGGTGGAGCCGGGCGTGGTGGTCGCCTACGAGCGGAACACCACGACCAACACGCACCTGCGCAAGCAGGGCGTGGAGGTGATCGAGATCCGGGGCAACGAGCTGGGCCGCGGGCGGGGCGGCCCGCGCTGCATGAGCTGTCCGGTGGAACGCGATCCGGTGTAGGGTCTCGCTTTCCTCGACGCCGTGAATAATCATTCTTGGTGTCGTATAGAATTCCAGAGTCCCCGCAGCAGTCCAGGAGCTCGTGATGCCTTCCCTTCCCTCCGCCCTCGCCGGTCGCAGCTTCCTCAAGGAGCTGGACTTCACCCGTGAGGAGTTCCGCGGTCTGGTCGAGCTGGCCGCCGAGCTGAAGGCGGCCAAGAAGGCTGGGAGCGAGACCCCGTACCTGCGCGGCCGCAACATCGCGCTGATCTTCGAGAAGACCTCGACGCGCACCCGCTGCGCGTTCGAGGTCGCGGCCGCCGACCAGGGCGCCTCCACCACCTTCCTGGACCCGTCCGCCTCGCAGATCGGGCACAAGGAGTCGGTGAAGGACACCGCCCGGGTGCTGGGCCGGATGTACGACGGCATCGAGTACCGCGGCGACAGCCAGGCCAAGGTGGAGGAGCTCGCCGCGCACGCCGGCGTGCCGGTCTTCAACGGCCTCACCGACGACTGGCACCCCACCCAGATGCTCGCCGACGTGCTCACCATGACCGAGCACTGCGCCAAGCCGCTGGAGGAGATCGCCTTCGCCTACCTGGGCGACGCCCGCTTCAACATGGGCAACTCCTATCTGGTCACCGGCGCCCTGCTCGGCATGGACGTGCGGATCGTCGCGCCGCGCTCCTACTGGCCCGACGAGGAGATCGTCGCCCGCGCCCACAAGCTGGCCGAGATCAGCGGCGCCCGCGTCACGCTGACCGAGGAGGTCGCCGAGGGCGTCCGCGGCGCGGACTTCGTGGCCACCGACGTCTGGGTCTCCATGGGCGAGCCCAAGGACGTGTGGGGCGAGCGGATCGCGGCCCTGTCGCCGTACGCGGTGACCATGGACGTGCTGCGCGCCACCGGCAACCCGGACGTCCGGTTCCTGCACTGCCTGCCCGCCTTCCACGACCTGGGCACCGAGGTCGGCCGGCAGATCCACGCCGAGTACGGCCTGGACTCGCTGGAGGTCACCGACGAGGTCTTCGAGTCGGAGCACTCCGTGGTCTTCGACGAGGCCGAGAACCGCCTGCACACCATCAAGGCCGTGATGGTCGCCGCCCTCGGCCGGTGACACGGCGCCCGGCCGGTGACACGGCGTCCGGGACGACGTAATCTCGTCCCCCGCATGCCCGGCATGCCCCGCACCACCTGACTGACCTGCTGATACGCCCCGCAGCCGTCGTGCCGCGGGGCGTGTCGCCGGGCGGCGTGGAACCATCCCTTCCGTGCCGTCCGACCAGCGACCCACCCCGTCGCGTACCGCACCACCGAGAAACGAGCACCACCCGTATGCCCGCTCCACGCGTCAAGTCGTCACGCCTCCTGATCGCCGAATCCGGCCATGACCTCGAGGGTCACGGTCTGAAGCGGACGATGAGCCTCTTCCACCTCATCTGCTTCGGCATAGGCGCCGTGGTCGGCACCGGCATCTTCGTCGGGCTGTCCGACTCGATCGCCGAGGCCGGTCCCGCGGTCGTCGTCTCCTACGTCCTCGCCGCGATCACCTGCGTCTTCACCGCCTTCTCCTTCGCCGAGCTCGGCGGCGCCATCCCGGTGGCCGGTTCCTCGTACTCCTTCGCCTACGCCGGTCTCGGCGAGACCTGGGCCTTCCTGGTCGGCTGGTGCCTGCTCCTGGAGTACGGCATCTCCATCTCCGCGGTCGCGGTCGGCTGGAGCGAGTACGTCAACGAGCTGCTCGACAGCCTGCTGGGCTTCCAGCTCCCCGCCGCCCTCTCGCACGGCCCCACCGAGGGCGGTCTGGTCAACCTCCCCGCCGTGGTGCTGATCGGCCTGGCCACGATGCTGCTGGTGCGGGGCGTCCGGGAGAGCGCCCGGGCCACGGCGGTGATGGCGGTCGTCAAGCTCGTCATCCTGGTCGTGTTCTGCGTGGTCGGCTTCACCGCCTTCCAGGACGGGCACCTCAGCCCCTTCGCCCCCGAGGGCGTCGCGGGCATCGGCGCGGCCACCTCGGCGGCGTTCTTCTCCTACATCGGCTTCGACGCCATCACCACGGCCGGCGAGGAGTCGCGCAACCCGCGCCGCGACGTGCCGATCGCGATCCTGGTCTGCATCGGCCTGGTCACCGTCCTGTACTGCGCGGTCGCCCTGGCGGCGATCGGCGCCATCGGCTCCGAGGAGGCGGGCAGCCGGCCGGCCGCGCTGTCCCACGTGGTGAACACCGTCACCGGCTCCGACATCGGTGGCGCGGTCATCGCCTTCGGCGCGGTCGTCGCGATCGCCTCGGTGACGCTGGCGGTCACCTACGGGCAGAGCCGCATCCTGATGTCGATGTCGCGCGACGGCCTGATGCCGCGGGTCTTCGAGAAGGTCTCCCCCAGGACCTCGACGCCGGTGACCGGCACGGTGATCATCGGCGTGGTCTTCAGTCTGGTCGCCGCGTTCGTGCCGCTGGGCGGCCTGATCGACCTGTCCACCATCGGCACGCTGGCCGCGATGGCCGCGGTGAACATCGCGGTGATCACGCTGCGCCGCCGCGAGCCGGAGCTGGAGCGGCCGTTCCGGGTGCCGCTGGGTCCGGTCCTGCCGGTGCTGGGCGTGCTGTTCTGCCTGTACCTGATGTTCGAGACGGGCTGGGAGACGTGGGTGCAGTTCGCCGTCTTCCTGGCGGCGGGGCTCGCGCTGTACCTCGGGTACGGGCGCAAGCACTCCGTCCTGGGCTCCCGCCCCACCGAGGAGCCCCCCGTCCTCGCCGGCCGCTGACCCCTCGACCGCCGTCCCCCCACGAAGGGCCGCCGCTCCCAGCCGGAGCGGCGGCCCTTCGCTGTCGCGGGGGCTTCGCCGGGGCGGGTCCTGTGCCGTCGCGGGGGTTCCCGGCGCCGGCGCCGCTGCGGCTGGGGCTCCGCCGGGCCCGGCTTCGGCGTCACCGGGCTCGGTTGCGGCTACGGCTACGGCTCGCCGACGGTCCCGTTGTCGGTGGCCAGCGCGTGGACGCGGCGCAGCAGCGCCTGGCGCACCTCGTCGGGGGCGAGGACCCGCAGGGGGCAGGCCAGACCGAGCAGGTAGGCGGCGAGCCCGTCCGCGTCGGGACCGCCGATGTCGACGACGGTGGCGTCGGGGCCGTCGGGGCGGTGGGCGCCGACCGTCGGCGGGACCAGCCGCAGCGCGCGGTCCATGGGCAGCGGGAGGCGGACGGTCACCGTGCAGGGGTAGGCGCCGGCCGCGATCGACCGGGAGACGAGCAGCGCGGGGTCCGGCGGGTCGGCGAGTTCCACCGCCCGCCCGCTGATCGGCCGTATCCGCACCACCCGGTCGGCCCGGAAGGTCCGCCACTCGTCCCGCGCCACGTCGCGGGCGACGAAGTACCAGCGGCGCCCGGTGTGCACGAGGCGGTACGGGTCGACCTTCCGCAGGGTGGCCCTGCCGTTCCTGTCCCGGTACGCCAGGTCGGCCCGCTCGGCGCCGCGGCAGGCGTTGGCCAGTTCGCGCAGTGTGCCGGGGGCGATCTGCGGCTCGTCGGGTCGCGGCGTGTGGACGAAGGCCGCGTCCATCTCGCCGAGCCGCTCCGCGACCCGCGGCGGGAGGACCTGTCGCAGCTTCAGCAGCGCCGACAGCGCCGCCTGGTCCCCGCCGAGGACGCCGCTGTACGCCGCCTCCCGCAGCCCGACGGCCACCGCCAGCGCCTCTTCGTCGTCGAGCACCAGGGGCGGTACCCGGTTGCCGGGCCGCAGGCGGTACCCGCCCCAGGGACCGGGGTCGGACTCGATCCCGTAGCCGAGCTCCCGGAGCCTGGCGACGTCCCGGCGCACGGTGCGTCCGGTGACCGCCATCCGCTCGGCCAGTTCGTCACAGGTCCACGACGGTCTGGCGGACAGCAGGGACACCAGACGCAGCAGGCGGGCCGAAGTGCTGATCACATCGCGAAGTCTTCCGCATCACGCCGCGCAGCAGGACGCATCCAGGACCGAACCTGTCCTGGTCCCGTCGTACCGTCCCCGCCATGAACACCAGCACCGGAGAGACTTCCGTACCCGCCGTCCGCTTCGCCGCCGTCACCTTCGACTGCCCCGACCCCGCCGAACTCGCCAGCTTCTACAGGCAGGCCCTCGGGCTCCCCGTCGGCTACGAGAGCGAGGACTTCGTCCTGCTGGGCGAGAAGGGATCGCCCGGACTCGGTTTCAACCGCCTGGCCGACTACCGGCGTCCCACCTGGCCGGCCCCCGACCAGGAGAAGCAGGCGCACCTGGAACTCGGCGTCGACGACCTCGACGCCGCCCAGGCCCGCCTCCTCGCCCTGGGCGCCGTCGAGCCCGGCTCCCAGCCGCAGCCGGACCGCTGGCGGGTCCTCCTCGACCCGGCCGGCCATCCCTTCTGCATCACCACGTTCGCCTGACCTGCGCCTGAGGGGTCAGGGGGTCCCGGGGGCCTTCGGGGAGGTGCGGGGGCGGAGCACCTGCCCCAGGGACTCCTCGCGCCAGCGGCGGAGCAACTCGTGGAAGGCCACCGCCCCGTGCGGGTAGGCGGACGGGCCGTTCGGGCGGCCCTTCCCCTCACGGTTGTAGTAGCCGGGGGTGCACTCCGCGTGGAACCACTCGTGGTCCGGCCCCTCCTTCGCCAGCAGGGCGAGCCAGTCGTCCTCGGCCTCCCGGGGCGGCTCGATCAGGGCGCCCTGCGCCTCGGCCGCCGCCACCAGCGCGGCGGCGTGCACGGCCTGCTCGTCGAGGACGTGGGTGAAGTTGACGCCGGCGGCGTTCTGCAGCGAACCCATCTGGAGCAGGTTGGGGAAACCGTGACTGGTGAAGCCGTGCAGCGTGCGCGGCCCCCGGGCCGCCCAGAGGTGCAGCAACTGGGCGCCGGCGCGGCCCTGGACGGCGAGCCTGCCGGAGAGGATCCCGGAGACTCCGACGGAGAAGCCGGTGGCGAAGACCAGGCAGTCCAGGGCGTACTCCTGCCCGCCGACCACCACGCCGCTCGCGGTGACCCGCTCGATGCCGTGGGTGTCCGCGGTGTCCACCAGGGTGACGTTGTCGCGGTTGAACGCCGGGTAGTACAGGTCGGAGAAGGTGGGGCGCTTGCACGCGTACCGGTACCAGGGCTTGAGCTTCTCCGCGGTGTCCGGGTCGGCGACGGCCTGCTCGACGCGGGCGCGTATCTCGTTCATCTTGGCCGCGTCGGCCACCTCGTAGGCGGTTTCGAACGCCTCCCGGTCGCCCTGGCGGCGGAAGCTCGGCAGCAGCTTTTCCAGGAGGGCAGCCGACTCCGTCCAGCGGTCCGCCACGAGGTCCTGCTCGACGGGCTCGCCGGAGACCACCCGCAGGAAGTTCTCCCGCCGCTCGCGCGCCCACCCGTCCCGGTCGGCGCCGACGTCCTCGGCGGCGGTGCGGCGGTTGCCGCGCACATCCACCGTCGAGGGGGTGCGCTGGAAGACGTACACGTGGCCGGCGTCCTCGGCCAGCATGGGGACGACCTGCACGCCGGTGGCTCCGGTGCCCACCACGCCGACCCGCTTGCCCGCCAGACCTGTCATCCCGCCGTCGGGACCGCCGCCGGTGTAGGCGTAGTCCCAGCGCGAGGTGTGGAAGGTGTGGCCCTCGAAGGTCTCGATGCCCGGCAGGGCGGGCAGCTTCGGCTCGGAGAGCGTGCCGGTGGCGGTGACCACGTAGGTCGCCCGGAACGCGTCGCCCCGGTCGGTGGCCACGATCCACACCTCGGCGTCCTCGTCCCAGGTGAGGGAGGTGACCTCGGTGGAGAACAGGGCGTCGTCGTGGAGGCCGAAGCGTTCCGCGATGCGTACGGCGTGCCGCCGGATCTCCTCGCCCGGCGCGTACTTCCACTCCGGCACGTACCCGGTCTCGTCGAGCATCGGCAGGTACACGTGGGACTCGATGTCGCAGTGGACGCCCGGGTAGCGGTTCCAGTACCAGGTGCCTCCGAAGTCGCCGCCCTTCTCGACGATCCGCACGCGCTCCACGCCCTGCCCGCGCAGGCGGGCCCCGGCGAGGATGCCGCCGAAGCCGCCGCCCACGACGGCGACGTCCACCGTGTCGCGCACCGGCTCCCGCTCGGCCGGCCCGCCCGCCCAGGGGTCGGCCGCCCAGTGGTCGAACGCCGCGTCGGCGCCCCGGTACTGGCTCGCACCGTCGGGCCTGATCCGCCGCTCGCGCTCCTGCCGGTAACGCTCCCTCAGCCGGGCGAGCTCCTGCGGGGACGGGTCCTGACGAGTCGTCATACGGGACACCCTCGATTCTGTGAAGTCCGTTACGAAGAAGCCGACTTGAGATGCACGGGGAAGCGTTTCCCCGGCCCCGGAGGCCGGACGTCCGCTACCGTACCCCCTACCGGACAACGCTGTCCGGTTCCCCCAGCGAGGGCACGGTGACCGAAGCGGACCGGACCGGAACGGAACGGACCGGACCCGGGCCGGGGACCGTGCCGGACAGGAAGGCCCTCATGCAACGTCTCCCGATCCGGTGCCTTGCCGGGTTCGCCGCCGCCGGCCTGCTCGCCGCCCTCGCCGGGTGCGGCACGACCCCCGCCTCGTCGTACGTCTCCCCCGGCGACCGGACGGTGGCCGCCGCCTCAGGTCGCACGCTGCCCGCCAAGAAACTCATGCGGCTCACCGAGGTGCACGCGCAAACCGGCATGACACTGCTGGAGGGGCCCACCTTCGACGAGACCGGCCGCCTGGTCGTCGTGGACGTCACCGCGCCCGCGGGCGAACCGAAGGTGATACGCGTCGACGTCCGAAGGAAGACCTCCGAAGGACTCCACACCGACGGCACCGGCGCCTACACCTCGGCGCAGTTCGGCCCGCACGACGGGCGGCTCTACCTCACCGACTTCGCCACCGGCCGGATCGTGAGCCTCGCCCCCGACGGCGGCGACCCGCGGACCTTCTTCTCCGGCGAGGTCGACGGGGCGCCGATGAACCCGGACGACCTCGCCTTCGACCCGGAGGGCAACCTGTACGTCAGCGACTCCCGCGGTTACCGGCAGGGCAAGGCACAGGGCCGCGTGGTGCGGATCGACCACATGACGAAGGAGGCCACCGTCCTGGCCGACGGGATGGCGGCGACCAACGGCATCTCCTTCGACGAGAACTACCGCGGGCTGTGGGTCAGCGAGCTGACGGAGAACCGGATCTCGTACTTCCTCCTGGACGGCAAGGGAGCGGTGGCCTCCCGGCACACCGCCGTCCGGGTCGACGGCGGTGTCGCGCAGACCGACTCGATCGCCGTGGACGCGGACGGCAACCTCTACCAGGCCCTGCACGGCCGCCCCGCGATGGCGGTGTACGACCGCAACGGCGAGCGCCTGGCGACCGTCGAGGTTCCCGCCGCCGACGCGCGGGGGCTGGAGTCGGCCACCAATGTGGCGATCGCGCCCGGCGGCAGGAAGGCCTACATGACGGTGAGCGGGCCCGCCGGCGGGTACGTCTACACCTTCGAGGCGCTCGCCGAGGGCATCCGGCAGTCCAACGGCGGCTGACACCCGTCGGCGAGAGCCGTCCCGTTCGCGGGAGCCGGCCCGCCACGCGAGAGCCGTCCCGTTCGCGGGAGCCAGCCCGCCGCGCGGGAGCCGGTCCGCCGCGCGGGACGGCTTCCGGCCGATGCGCGGGGCGACTTCCGGCCGGTGCGCAGGGCGGCTCCCGGCAGGTGCGCGGGGCGCGGCGCCGGAGCTGAGGGCGACGCGGTGCGCGCTCCCGGCGGGCTCAGCCCTCGAAGGGGCGCACCGGTCCCACATCGAGGCCGAGCAGCCGCCAGGCCGCCAGCGCCCGGCGCTCCCGCTCCTCGCGGGTGAGGCCGGTGACGGCGCCGGAGACCATGGCCACGGCCAGCATGATCTCCTCCGCCGCCGCGGGCCGGGGGCCGGACGGCAGGCTCTGCGCCACGGCGCGCTCCACCCTCCCCGCCAGCGCGAGGGCGCAGGCGCGGCCCTCGGTGCGGCAGGTGGAGGCGCCGTCGGCGCGCAGCAGGTCGATGAAGGCGGCGGACTCGGTCAGGTGCCAGGTCAGCACGCCGAGCACGCCGGCGAACGTGGCGTCCTCGGCGGCGGCCGCCCGCTCGATCTGCCGGACGTTCTCCTCCAGGACGGCGGCGGCCACCGCGGCCCGGTCGGGGAAGTGGCGGTACAGGCTGCCCTGGCCGACGCCGGCCCGGCGGGCGATCGCGGAGAGCGGGGCGTCCAGACCCTGGGCCGCGTAGACCTCGCGGGCGGCGGCGATCAGGGCGGCGCGGTTGCGGGCGGCGGCCAGCGGCCCCTGGTTGGCGGGTCTTCGCTCCTCCGGCGTGGGTGGTCGCGTCACCCCGGAAGGGTAACCGGGCGCGCCGCACCTCCTTGGGCCTCACCGTTTCCCTGGCCGGCAGGCTCCCCTCGCCCCGCGCCGCGTGCGGACCCGCGTCCCCCGGGTCCGTTTCCCCCAGGTCCGTCTCCTCCGCGCCCACTGCTCCCGGGTCCAGGTCCGCCTCCCCCCGCGCCGCTTCCCGGGAACGCGCCGTCCGGGGACAGGCGTCGGATCATCTGCAGGACGCGGTCGCGGGACTCGTCGGCGGCGTCGATCGCCTCCATGCACTGCCAGTACGTGTCGTCGTCGGCTGCCGCGGGGGCGAGGCCGATCATGGCTATGCCCGCCTCGGACAGCAGCTCGCCGAGCTGTTCCAGCACCTCGGAGGGGTCCCCGAGCGAACTGAGCCGGGCCGCCCGCAGGTGTTCGGCACCGAACGGGGCCTGACCGAGCACCCCGCAGCCCCGCCCGGCCAGCTCGGCCAGGCCTATCGCCTCACCGCGCAGCTCCGGCGGTCCGTGGACGGCCAGGCGGCTGCCGACCGCCTGGGCCAGGGCATGCGCCTGCCAGACCTCGGCCACCACGGCCTTGGGTTCCTCGCTGACCGCCAGCGCGCGTCTGCCCGCCTCGATGAGTCGCACCGCATCCATCCACGCCGCCCCGTTTCGCTCCGCGTGCCCCCGCGCACGCCGTATCGATTCCACTACCCAGAGTGAAGGGTCGGGCACGGTTACGCCAGACCATGCCGGAAATCTGTGGAAAACTCTGCGGGAACGGCCCGCTCCACAACTCCGGAGAGTGAAGGCGCCGCCGCGACGGCACCGGCGACCCCGGTCCCCCGCCGCCGAGCCGCGCCCGCCGCACGCGGCTTCACGCCCCCGGTACGGGGAACCTCTTCTCGTTCCGTCCGATCTTCGCATCCAGCGCCGACAACGGGTCCACACCCAGGGCCGCGCACAGTTGCAGCAGGTAGGCGAGCACGTCCGCGACCTCGTCCTCCACCCGGTGCGCCGTCTCCGGGTCCTCCATCACCCGCTCCGACTGCTCGGGCGTCAGCCACTGGAAGATCTCCAGCAGTTCGGACGCCTCCACGCTGAGCGCGGCCGCCAGGTTCTTGGGGGTGTGGAACGGCTCCCAGCGGCGTGCGGCGGCGAACTCGGTCAGCCGCCGCTGCAGCGCGGCGAGTTCACGATCTCCAGTCATGGCGCCAGGTCTACCACCCGCGCCGACTCGCCGCCGTCCTCGCCCTCCACCCACGACAGGTCGTTGACCGCGCCCACCAGCCGGATGTGGCCGCGCTCGCACATCCGCGCCGCGAGGGCCAGCAGTTCGCGGCGCTGTCGGGCGTCGAGTCCCTGCCCGAAGCCGTCGGCGAGGACGGTGAGCGTCTGGAAGGCCTCCGGCACGTCGACGGTGTCCACCTCCAGCACGCCCGGCCCGGTGAGCAGTACCAACGCCAGTGCGATGTACCGCAGTTCACCGTCGCCGAGGCGGGCGAGGTCGGTGCGGGCGCCGTCGCCGCGGTCGAGCAGGGCGCGTACCCGGCCGTCGGTGGTCCGCTCGGCGAACAGGTCGGCCACCGGGCCCGCGCAGCCGGCGCGGACCGCGTCGACCAGCAGCCCGTGCCGCCGCCCGCACTCGGACCGGGTGCGGAACAGGACGTCGGCGAGGTTGTCGCAGCCGCGCAGCAGCCGCCCGGTGCCCAGCGGCACGGCCGAACGCATCCGCGCAGGGCGCGGGTCGCAGACGAACACCGACCTCAGCGCGACCACCATCTGCTCAGCGGCCGTGAGCACCCGGCGCTGCCCCTCGGTCTTCCCCGCGACCCGCAGCGGCAGCAGCGCCGTGCCGAGCCGGTCGTCGGGGAGCGGGGCGCGGGTGACCGGGGCGGCGCCGGCGGTGTGCCAGGCCGCCTGCACGGCGCGGCGGCCCGGGTCGCGCAGGGCGGTCTCCAGCAGGACCAGCCCTTCGCTGCTCAACCGCTCCCCCACGATGCGCAGTTCGGGCTCGACCTGCACGGCGACGTCGAGCCGGACCGGCCCTTCGGGCCCGTCGGCGGTGCAGCCGATGCGGAAGCCGCGGCGTCCCTGCTCGTCGGGGCGGGCGCGGTCCGGCACACAGGAGAGGGCGTCGGGGAACGCCTCCTTGAGTTCCGCCCCGGCGGCCAGCCGGGCCAGGGCCTCGTAGGCGCGCAGCACACCGGACTTGCCGCTGCCGCTCGGTCCGGCCACCAGGGTGAACGGGGCGTCCAGCGGGACGCGCAGCCGCCGGTGCGAGGCGAACGCGGACAGCCGCAGTTCGGTGACCCGGGCCCGGCCGACGACGGCGCGCTGCGCGGGGACCCGCGCCGCCTCCGCGTCGTGCGGGACCGGGGAGGGGGGCGGGACGTCTGACGGCCTGGACACGGTCATGCCCGGACCGTAGGCGGGAGCCGCGGCGGCGAACCGTTCCGCCCGGTCCGGCTTCCTACGATCGGGGGACGCGGTCAGCGCCGCCGGTGGCATCACCCCTGCTGGGAGAGGGAAGGGCGGCTACGGCCGGGGGCCGCCGAGGCCTTCCATCAGGCCTTGGACCTCGACGCCGTTCGGGGTGCACAGGAAGACGTTCCGGTCGACGCGGTGCATCGAGGCGCCGAGGCCGAACACCACGCCGGTGGAGAAGTCGAGGACGCGTTTGGCGACGTCGCTCTCGGCCCCGGAGAGGTCGAGCAGGACGGGGGCGCCCGCCATCAGGGTCTCGGCGACCTCGCGCGCGTCGGCGAACACGTTCACCCGGAGCACGACGAAGCGGCGGCGTGGTTCGGCGGCCTCCACCGGAAGGGCTCGGTGGTCCACCTGGGAGGGCCACGCGTCCCTGCCGCGCAGCGGGACGACCTCGGCCAGGCCTTCCCACTGTTCGTCGGTGACGTCGTGCCTGCGCCTGCTCATCACCGTCGGTCCCCCGCGTCATGTCCGGATGGTCGTTCCGGACCCATTGTGGCGCGCGCTCACCCGTTCGGCCGAACCGACGCGCGGACGGAGGTGACGGTTCTTTCGATCGCGCCCCGACCACCGGCGACGGCCCGGACCGGACGTCCTCCGGCCTCGCCGCTCAACCGTGTCTCAGGGTGGAACGGCGGAGCTCGTCGGCCGGGCAGGCACACCGGCACGGTCCAGCACAGCGGCCGCCTCGTCGGCGGGGAGGGCCGGGTTGGCTCCCGCGCTGGAAGCCAGTTCGGGAACATGCAGCGCCTTGAGGAGCCGGTGGACCGGAAGGCGCGGGTCGCCGACCGCGGCCCGGCGTGTCCGGACGTCGGGGTCGTGGCTGAGCCGTTCGATCAGCTCCGGCGTGGCGGCCGGGTCCCGGACGGCCAGTCGCCGGTGGGCGCCGTCCGGATGGTCCGCGAAGCGCGCGGCGAGGCCCTCGCGGGGAAAACGGGGGTGGGTATCCGCCATCCAGGCCGAGAAGGTGCCGCCGAGCCGCGCGTACACGCGCATCAGGACCTCCTCCGGGGCGTCGGGGTGGTGGACGCACAGGTGGGCCTCCACCAGAGGGTCCTCGGTGCGGGCGAGCAGGTGCACGAGGTCGGGCGGCAGGTGAGGGCTGCGGGCCGCGGCGCGCCGGAGCAGCGGATGGGCGGAGGTCGCGGCCCGTCGCAGCACCTCGGGGTCGGCGAGCCCGTCCCGCACCCACTCCACCTCCCCCCTGTCCAGGGGCCCGACGGTGAAGTCGATCGCCATGCGTCGCCTCTCGTCCAGCTCCGCTCCGAGGGACACCGCGAGCCGCACGGACGCGTCGGGGTCGGCGGCGAGCCGCTCCACGAGGTCGGCGGGCAGCGACGGGTTCTCGGCGAGGGCGGCCGGGTGCACGCGTTCGGCGACGCACCGTTCGGCGTCGGCGCGGTGGAGGTGCCCGTGGCGCAGCGCCTCGGCGGCGGACGTCGGATCGCGCAGGAGCCGGGCGGTGACGTCCGCGTCCCGTCGGCACTCCTGCAGCACGGCAGCCCGCCGCACCTCGGGGGCGGGGTCGGTGAGCAGTGCCGACCGCTCGTCCGGCGGCAGTGTCTCCCAGGCGCGCGGACCGCGTTTCGGCGCGCCGCCGGATCGCGGTGCGTGGCCAGGGAGGCTGTGAACGACGGCGTGAGATGGGGGGACTTCAGCAGAGCCGTCCGTACGGACGGGTCGGGGTCGTCGAGCAGGCGGGCGCACACCCGGTCCGGCAGCGGCGCGACCGTCGTACGCGGGTCACGCTCCTCGGGTCCGGACGCGAGAGCGGCTCGCACCTCGCGGGACGGGTCGGCCACGAGCCGGGCCCGCCGGCCGGGCTCGGCCCTGGGGCTGGTCGCGAAGTCGACGCGAGCCCCCGGATCGGGGTGGGCCAGGATCACCGCGACGGCCTCTTCGGGGAGCCCGGCCCTCCGGCGGGCGTGGCGCGACGGGCCGTCACCACTGTCGTCGAGGGCGAGCAGGCGCAACAGCAACGGTGTCGGCAGCGCGGGGTTGCGGGCGACTCCGTCCAGCGCCGACTCGTGGGGCGTGCGCATGGTCCCCCCGATGTCCGCGTCGGTCGTCCCGCTGCCTCTTCCGCCCGACAGGGACGGCATGAACGTACTGGTCACCCGGCTTCCCCGGCAACGGCAACGGCAACGGCAACGGCAACGGCAAGAGCAACAGCAACAGCAACAGCAACAGCAACAGCACCGGCGACCCGCTCACGCGGTGTCCTACCGGGCCGACGCGGAGCGTTCCCGGCCCGCACGGTCCTCTTCGCGGCGCCCCCGCGCGGTTCCGACGAACCCGTGGACCGCCGACGGTTCCGCGCCTCCACTGCGAAGCCCCCGGCCGGGGCGGACCGGGGGCTTCGGGATCGAACGGCGGCGCGTAAGGGTCAGCGGGCGCCGGGCTCGGCGGCGGTGCGGCGGACGGACTCCAGGACGACGTCGCGCAGGCTCCCCGTCTTCTCCCACACCTCCCACTGGACGCGGGCGCCGTTGCCCTCCTTGAAGAGGCGGTCGACCGTGCGGTGGGCGAGGTCGCGGTCGCCGGTGTCGCCCAGTGCCTCGTCCAGGTGCTCGAGCAGCGCGTCGGCCACCTCGCGGGCGGGGGCGGGGCGGAAGGTGAGCGGGTGCAGGAGGTCGCCGTCCAGGCCGGAGCGGGAGGCCTGCCAGGCGGCCAGCTTCATCAGGCTCACGCTGGCCGGCGAGGCGGGTTCGGCCCCGGAGCGCCACTGCCTAGCGGCGGTCTCCACCAGGCCGCGGGCCAGCGCCGCCATCAGCACGGGCGTGTCCGCGTCCATGCACACGTCGGAGACGCGAATCTCGACGGTGGGGTACGCGTCGGAGAGCCGGGCGTCGTAGTACGCCATGTGCCGGTCCAGGATGGCCCCGGTGGCGACCATCGCGTCGGTGCGCCGGTGGTACTCCTCGGGGGTGCCGAACGGCTCGGTCGGGCCGGCCGAGGGCCAGCGCTCCCACACCTGGCGGCGGTAGCTGCGGTAGCCGGTCTCCTTGCCCTGCCAGAACGGCGAGTTGGCGCTCAGCGCGGTGAGCACGGGAAGCCAGTTGCGTATGCGGTCCAGGACCGCGACGCCCTCCTCGTCGGACTCCACCGAGACGTGCACGTGGCAGCCGCACACCATCTGCTCCTGGGTGGGCAGCCCGTACCGCTCGACCATCCACCGGTAGCGCTCGCTGGTGCTGACCTTGGGGCTCACCGGCAGCGGGGAGGTCGCCAGCGCGGTGACGGCCGCGCCCGTCCCGGCGGCGTGCCGGGCGGCATCGGCCCGCCAGCGGACGATCTCCTTCTGCAGCTCCGCCAGCGAGGACTGCGGATGCGTGGCGAACTCGAGCATCTGGCCGTGGAGCTCCTTCTCGAACACGTCGGAGTCCGCGGGGTCGCGCTCGGCACGGGCCAGCACGGCCGCGGACAGGGCGCGCGGGTCGCCCGTCTCCGGATCGACCAGGAGCAATTCTTCTTCGACGCCGACGGTGCGCACGGGGGCCTTTCTCTCGAGGGGGTTTCCCTCGTGTTCCCGGGGGTTCCCGCGATCAGTCCTCACCCATTCCCGGCCGGTTCGCACCCCCGCCCGCCCCGCGCGCGCCGTCGCCGCGCGGGCCCGGCGTTTGGCCCCCGGGAGCAGGGCGACCCGTACACGGTGGCCCTATCCGGTCACCGGACGTGAAGGAGGAGGACCCGTGGACCATTCGCGCGTGCCCGTGCTGGAGGCGCTGGAGGATTTCCGCCGACGAGGGGACGTGGTGTTCGGTCCGCCCGGGCACCGCCAGGGGCGCGGGGCGGATCCCCGGGTCAAGGAGATCCTCGGCGAGGGCGTCTTCGCCTCGGACGTGCTCGACATGAACGGGCTCGACGACCGGCGCCTGTCGCAGGGCGTGCTCAGCGACGCGCAGGAGCTGATGGCCGACGCGGTCGGCGCGGACCAGGCGTTCTTCTCCACCTGCGGCAGCTCCCTGTCGGTGAAGACGGGCATGCTGGCGGTGGCCGGGCCCGGCGAGAAGCTGCTGATCTCGCGGAACTCGCACAAGTCGGTGATCGCCGCGGTGATCATCAACGGGGTGGTGCCCGTCTGGGTGCACCCGAAGTTCGACGCGGAGCGGCACCTGGCCCACCCGCCGGAGCCGGACGACGTGCGGCGCACCCTCCAGGAGCACCCGGACGCCAAGGGCATGCTGCTGATCACGCCCACCAGCTGGGGTTCCTGCGCCGACATCCGCGGTGTGGCGCGGGTCTGCCACGAGTACGGCGTCCCGCTGATCGTCGACGAGGCCTGGGGCGCCCACCTGCCCTTCCACCCGGAGCTTCCGGCCTGGGGCATGGACGCCGAGGCCGACATGGTGATCACCAGCGTGCACAAGATGGGCGGGGCGATCGAGCAGAGCTCGGTGTTCCACCTGAAGGGCGACCGGATCTCCGCCGAGGTGCTCAAGCAGCGCGAGGACCTGCTGGGCACCACCAGTTCCTCCTCGCTGGTCTACGCGACGCTGGACGGCTGGCGGCGGCAGATGGTGGAGCAGGGCGAGGAGCTGCTGGGCACGGCGCTGGCCCGCGCGCGGCGGATCCGCGAGGCGGTGACCGCGACCGACGGGCTGTCGGTGATGGGTGAGGAGATCGTCCGCCAGGGGCTGGCCTTCGAGCACGACCCGCTGAAGCTGAGCATCGACGTCCGGGAGCTCGGCATCACCGGCATGCAGGCGGCCGAGTGGCTGCGCACCACCTGCCACGTGGACATCGGCTCCGCGGACACGGTGCGGATCTGCCCGCAGATCACCCACGGCGACGACGACCGTGCCGAGGCGCTGCTGGTGGACTCGCTGCGGCGGCTGGTCAAGGAGGCGGGCACGCTCGAGCGGCCGCCGCGGGTGAGTCTGCCGGCGCCGGGCGACCTGGAGCTGGAGCAGGCGATGCGGCCGCGCGACGCCTTCTTCGGCAGCGTCGAGCACGTGCCCGCCGCCCGGGCCGTCGGGCGGGTGGCCGCCGAGACGATCACGCCGTACCCGCCGGGCGTGCCGGCGGTGGGCCCCGGAGAGGTGATCACGCAGGAGGTCGTGGACTACCTCACCAGCGGCGTGAAGGCGGGGATGCTGCTGCCGGACGCCGCCGACCAGAAGCTGGAGACCTTCCGCGTGGTCGCCTGACCCGGAGCACCCCCTTCACCGGCGGCATCCGGCGGACCAAGGGCGGCGCGCGGGGCGGGCGCCGGACCGAGCGCCTCGGTGCGACGCCCGCCCCGCGGCGCCCCGCCGCACCTCAGACGTCGGTGCGGACGATCACCTCAAGGGTGCGGGGCCCGTGCACGCCCTCGACCCGCTCGAGCTCGATGTCCGAGGTGGCCGACGGCCCGCTGATCAGGGTCGTCGGCCGCTCGGGCACCAGGCGGGCGACCGCCTCCGGCACGCCGGCCACCACCGAGGACAGGTCGACCACGCACACGTGGAGGTCGGGGACGAGGGACAGCGCGCGCCGGCCCTGGGCCGGGGACCCGTCGAGGAAGATCGTGCCGGTCTCCGCGCAGGTGACGGCGGAGGCGGTCACCACACCGTCGAGGTCGTCGAGCAGGGGCGCCGGGACGTCCGTGGAGTCCTGCCGGACCTCGCCGTCGAAGGCGGCGAGCCAGGCGGGGTCGAGTCCGCCGGGGACGCCGACGCGGCGCGCGCCGCGCTCCCGCAGGACCTCGGCGACCGTCTCGGCGGTGCGGTCCGCGGTACAGGTGCGGACGCCCGCCTTGTAGTCGACCAGGCGGTCGGTGAGCAGGGCCAGCAGTTCCTGGTCGGGGAGGGTGCGGCCGGTGCGGTAGGCGCGTTCGACGGTCACCTCGCCCGGTTCGGCCAGGGCGAGCGCGTCGCGGATCCGGCCGAGCACCGTCTCGCGTGCGGTCGGGGTCACCGTGTCTCCTCGTTGCCGTCTCGGTTGCCGTCGCGATCGCCGTCCCGGTTGCCGTCGCGGTCGCGGCGGCCCTCCTCCGCGGCCTCGCGCAGGGTGGCGGCGCCCTCCTCGGAGGCCAGCCAGGACCGGAAGGTCTGCCGCGGCGGGGCCGGGAGGTCGCGGCTGTCGGTCCAGCCGTCGAAGGGCGGCGGCAGGTGGGAGACGACCCCGTCCCGGCCGGCGATCAGCCGCCCGGGGCCGCCCGCGGCCTTCTGGGCGGCGGTGTACAGCGCGGGTCGCTTCATCACGGCGGCGGCCGCCTTCATCGCCAGCTTCTCGGCGGTGGTCCCGGCCTGCTCGGTGTGCTGGTGGCGCAGCTCGACCAGCAGCGACGGGATGTCGATCTTCACCGGGCAGGCGTCGAAGCAGGCGCCGCACAGGCTGGAGGCGTACGGCAGTGAGCTGTTGGGGTCGTTCTTCGCGACGTCCATGCCGGCCAGCTGCGGGGTCAGGACGGCGCCGATGGGGCCCGGGTAGGTGGAGCCGTAGGAGTGGCCGCCGGTCCGCTCGTACACCGGGCAGACGTTGAGGCAGGCGGAGCAGCGGATGCAGTTGAGGGCCTCGCGGCCGATCCGGTCGGCCAGCGCGGCGGTCCGCCCGTTGTCCAGCAGGACCAGGTGGAACTCCTCGGGGCCGTCGCCGGGGGTGACGCCGGTCCACATCGAGGTGTACGGGTTCATCCGCTCGCCGGTGGAGGACCGGGGCAGCAACTGGAGGAAGACCTCCAGGTCCTGGTAGCGGGGCAGCACCTTCTCGATGCCCATCACGGTGATCAGCGTCCGCGGCAGCGTCAGGCACATGCGCCCGTTGCCCTCGGACTCGACGACCGAGAGGGTGCCGGTCTCGGCGATGCCGAAGTTGGCGCCGGAGACGGCGACGGGCACCGTCATGAACTTCTCGCGCAGGTAGGCGCGGGCGGCGGCGGCGAGATGCGCGGGCACCGCGTCCAGCCCGGGGTCGACGCCCGGGATGCCGGCGCGGAAGATGTCCCGGATCTCCTCGCGGTTGCGGTGGATGGCGGGGACCAGGATGTGCGACGGCTTGTCGCCGGCGAGCTGCACGATCAGCTCGGCCAGGTCGGTCTCGTGGGCGGCGATGCCCCGGCTCTCCAGGTGCTCGTTGAGACCGATCTCCTGGGTGGCCATCGACTTGACCTTGATGACCTCGTCGCTGCCGGTCGCCTCCACGAGGCGGGTGACGATCTCGTTGGCCTCGACGCCGTCGCGGGCCCAGTGGACGGTGCCGCCGCGCTCGGTGACCTTGCGTTCCAGCTGTTCCAGCAGCTCGGGCAGCCGGTTCATGGTGTCGGTCTTGATCGCCGCGCCGGCCTCCCGCAGCTGCTCCCAGTCGGGGAGTTCGCCGGTGACCGCGAGCCGCTTGCCGCGGATGGTGCGGGTGGCCCTGGTGAGGTTGCGGCGCAGCTGGTCGTTGCCCAGCTCGTCGTGGGCGGCCCGGGGGAACGTGCGGTCGCCGCGCAGGTTGCCGGTGCCGTAGGGCGAGCGGGGCGGGACGGCGGGCAGGCCGAGGAAGGTGGAGCCGCCGGCCGGGCTGCTGTTCATCGGGCGGCCTCCGGCTGCGGGAGCTGGTGGGGGGCGGTGCGGGTGGAGGCGAGGATCTGCGCCAGGTGCAGGGTGCGGGTGCCCGCCTTGATGCGGGACAGCCCGCCGCCGATGTGCATCAGGCAGGAGGAGTCCCCCGCGGTGCAGACGTCGGCGCCGGTGGAGCGGACGTGGTCCAGCTTGTCCCGCAGCATGGCGGCGGAGGTCCCGGCGTTCTTCAGGGCGAAGGTGCCGCCGAAGCCGCAGCAGGCGTCCGCCTCCGGCAGCTCGACCAGGTCGATCGCCTCGACGGCCCGCAGCAGCTGGAGCGGCTTGTCGCCGACGCGCAGCATCCGCAGGGAGTGGCAGGTCGGGTGGTAGGTGACGCGGTGCGGGAAGTACGCGCCGACGTCGGTGACGCCGAGGACGTCCACCAGCAGCTCGGAGAGCTCGTACGTCTTCGCCTTCACGGCGGCGACCTGGGCGCGCAGGGCCGCGTCGCCGTAGCGCTCGGCGACGATCTCGTGCTGGTGGCGGACCGAGCCGGCGCAGGAGCCGGAGGGCATGACCACGGCGTCCAGGGAGGCGTCGCCGAACTGCTCGGCGAAGTTCCGCACCAGCGGGACCGGCTCGCGCTGGTACCCGGTGTTGACGTGCATCTGGCCGCAGCATGTCTGACCCGGCGGGAAGACCACCTCGTGGCCCAGCCGGGAGAGCAGCACGGCGGTCGACCTCACCGCGTCCGGGAAGAGCGTGTCTCCCAGACAGGTGGCGAAGAGCCCGATCCGCATGGAAACTCCCGTCGTATGGTCCGACCACATTAGGCCGGGGCTCCATCGAAGTAAAGCGGTCCGACCTTATTGACATAGGACATTTTCGATGTCGTACTGATGCCCGCCAGCGGCGGAACCGAGCCGGTGGCGTTTCGCGGTACCGAGGAGGAACAGCCCGTGCCCATCGCGCCACCACCCGCCGTACTGGCCGCCTACACACCCGACGTGACCGCCGTCGGGGACAGCCTGGCCGCCACCGCCCTGCTGGGTCTGTTGCCGCTGGCGACCTTCTTCGTCCTGCTGATGGCGGCCAAGCGGTCGGCCCTGGTGTCCGCGCTCGGCGCGCTGGCGGCCGCCCTGCTGGTGGCCGTCCTGGGGTACGGGATGCCCGTGGGACTGAGCGTCCTGTCGGCCGGACAGGGCCTGCTCTTCGGCCTGCTCCCCGTGATGCTGATCGTCGTGGCCGCCATCTGGTTCTACCAACTGACCGTGGAGAGCGGCCGGTTCGACGACCTGCGGCGCTCCTTCAGCGCGGTGGGCCGCGGGGACCTGCGGATCCAGGCGATGCTGATCGCCTTCTGCTTCGGCGGTCTGCTGGAGGCCCTGGCCGGCTTCGGCGCGCCGGTCGCGATCACCGCCGCGATGCTGATGGCGATCGGTCTGCCGCCGCTGAAGGCGGCGGTGACCGTCCTGATCGCCAACACGGCCCCGGTGGCCTTCGGCGCCATGGCCATCCCGGTCACCACGGCGGGCAACCTGACCGGGATACCCCCGGAGGAGATCGCCTCGGTGGTGGGCCGCCAGACGCCGCTGCTGGCGCTGGTGGTGCCGACGCTGCTGCTCTTCCTGGTCGACGGCGTCCGCGGCGCCCGTCAGCTGTGGCCGATCTCCCTGGTCACGGGCGCCGTCTTCGCCGTGGCGCAGTACTGGTGCTCCTCGCACTTCGCCTACGAGCTGACCGACGTGGTCTCCGCCCTGGCCGGCTTCGGCGCCGCCGTGCTGATGCTGCGGTTCTGGAAGCCCGCGACCCCCGAGGACCAGCGCTCGCAGGTCGAGGCCGAGCCGCTCACCGCCCGCCGCGTCACCCTGGCCGTGCTGCCGTACCTGCTGGTCATCGCCGTCTTCGCGCTCGCCAAGCTGCGGGTGGGCGCGCTCGACGTACCCGCCTGGCTCGGGACCTTCGCGCTCGAGATCGAATGGCCCGGCCTGTACGGCGAGCTCGTCGCGCCGGACGGATCACCGTCGGGCAGCGCCCTCTACAAGCTGGACGTGCTCGGCAACCCCGGAACCCTGCTGATCCTCACCGGCCTGCTGGTGGTGCTGGTCTACAGCCGCGCCGCCGACCGGGACCGCTTCCCGATGACCGCGCGCACCGGCCTGGCGGCCGCCGTGAGCACCGTGCGGAACATGCGGGTCGCCATCGCCACGGTGGCCACCGTGCTGGCGCTCAGCTACGTGATGAACCAGTCCGGCCAGACGGTCGCCATCGGCACCTGGCTGGCGGCGGTCGGCACGATCTTCGCCCTGCTCTCGCCGATCCTGGGCTGGCTGGGCACCGCGGTGACCGGCTCCGACACCTCCGCCAACGCGCTGTTCGCCACGTTGCAGCAGACCGCGGGGAAGACGGCCGGCATCGACCCGACGCTGCTGGTGGCGGCGAACACCTCGGGCGGCGTGGTCGGCAAGCTGGTCAGCCCGCAGAACCTGACGATCGCGGCCACCGCGGTGGCCATGCCGGGCTCGGAGCGGGTACTGCTGCGCAAGGTCGCGGGATACAGCCTCGCCATGCTGGCCGTGCTGGGCGTCCTGGTGTATCTGCAGTCGCTTCCGGCGCTTGCCTGGATGCTGCCCTAGGCCGGCTGCCGCGGCGGCGGGCCGGGACGCGGAGCCCGGCCCGGCCCGCCGCTCAGGCGTCGCCGGTCTCCGGGTCCTCGTCGGCCCGCTGCTCGGGCTTCTCGTCGACGAGGGTGCCGTGGAAGCCGCGGATGTGCCGCTCCACCAGGTCGGCGGCGGCCGCGCCGTCGCCGGACCGCACCAGCCGCAGCAGGTCCGCGTGCTCGGCGGTGAGGGCGTCGGCCGTCGCCGGCCAGTCCTCGGTCGACTCCAGCGCCCGCAGGATCAGCGGACGCACCGACTCCCGCACCGCGGAGGTGAGGGTGGAGGTCAGCCGGTTCCCCGACGCCCGGGCGAACAGGACGTGGAACCGGGTGTCCAGTTCGTTGTACTCGTCGACGCCGATGCCCGGTGCACGCATCCGGGAGAGCACGTCCTCGGCCTCGGCGAGCTCCTCGGGCGAGGCGTTCCCGGCGGAGGCCTGGAAGCTGGAGCGCTCCAGCGTCACCCGGGCCTCCAGGACGTCCTCCAGGCTGTAGCTGCCGAGCGCGAAGTGCAGCCGCAGCAGCCGGCCCAGCGCGTCGTCCGGGTTGCGCACGATCCGCGCGCCGGCGTCCGGGCCCCGGCCCTGCTGGGCGACCAGCACGCCTATCGTCTCCAGCACCCGCAGCGCCTCACGCAGGGCGGAGCGGCTGACGCCCATCACCGGCGCCAGTTCCCGCTCGGGCGGCAGCCGGTCGCCGGCCTTGAGGTCGCCGGTGAACACCCGCTCCTCGATGCTCTGCAGCACCAGTTCGTGCGTACGGGCCTGCCGCACCGGCTGCCACTCGACCGACATGTAGCTGACTCCCTCTCGGACCGTCCCCGCGGCCGGACCCCGTGGTGTCGCGGTCCGCCGGTCCCCAATATGTCACAGAGACGCAATGGTAGGACCAAACGGCCGGTATCGAACGGCCGGTACGGACAGCCGGTGCCGAACAGCTGGTGCCGATCAGCCGGTACGCGCGGGATCAGTACTCGAACCGGTACCCCATGCCCGGTTCGGTGATGAAGTGCCGCGGGTGCGAGGGGTCCGGCTCGAGCTTGCGGCGCAGCTGGGCCATGTAGACGCGCAGGTAGTTGGTCTCGCGGGTGTACGTCGGCCCCCACACCTCCTGGAGCAGCTGCTTCTGGCTCACCAGGCGCCCGGAGCTGCCGATGAGGATCTCCAGCAGGTGCCACTCGGTCGGGGTGAGCCGCACGTCCCGGCCGTCCCGGCTGACCTTCTTGGCCCGCAGGTCGACGGTGAAGTCGCCGGCCTCGACGACGCCCTCCTCCGGGGCGTCCTCCGCCCCGACCGGCTCGGCGCGCCGCACCGCGGCCCTCACCCGCGCCATCAGCTCGTCCATGCCGAACGGCTTGGTGACGTAGTCGTCGGCCCCGGCGTCCAGCGCCGACACCTTCTCGTCGCTGCTGTGCCGCGCGGACAGCACGATCACCGGGACCCGGGTCCAGCCGCGCAGGCCCCGCAGCACCTCGACGCCGTCCATGTCGGGCAGCCCCAGGTCGAGGAGCACCACGTCGGGGTGGCGTTCCGCGGCCAGCCGCAGCGCCTGCGCGCCGTCGGCGGCGACGTCCACCGCGTACTGGCGCGCCTTGAGGTTGATGACGAGCGCCCGCGCCATCTGCGGCTCGTCGTCGACCACCAGTACCCGGGTCGGCCCGGCCCTGCGGGCCGCCTCCCCCGTGCTGCGCGGCATCGCGGTCGCCTCTCTCCGTCTCGCTCCGGTCGCCCGGCCCGGCGCTGCTCACCGGTCCTCCGGGAGACTACGCGCGCTCCCCGGCCGCCGCTCCCCCGGCCACCCCCGTGCGTGCGGCCGGAAGGGTGAGGACCATGGTCAGCCCGCCGCCGGGGGTGTCCTCGGCGGCGAGCGCCCCGCCCATCGCCTCGGCGAAGCCCCGGGCCACGGCGAGACCGAGCCCGACCCCGACGCCGCGCGGGGCGTCCCCGAGCCGCTGGAACGGCGCGAACATCCGCTCCTTGGTCTCGTCGGGGACGCCCGGCCCGCGGTCCACCACCCGCAGTTCCACGCGGTCGCCGTGCGCGCTGGCCGACACCCGCACGGGAGCGGGGTCGGGGCTGTACTTGACGGCGTTCTCCACCACGTTGGCGACCACCCGCTCCAGCAGCCCCGGGTCGACGGCGACCATCGGCAGCGACTCGGGCACGTCCAGCACCACCCGGTCCACCTGCTCGTGCGGCACCCCGGCGAGCGCCTTGGGCACCACCTCGTCGAGGTCGATCTCGCGGATCAGCGGGGCGACGGTGCCGGTGTGCAGCCGGGACATGTCGAGCAGGTTGCCGACCAGCTGGTGCAGCCGGTCGGCGCCGTCCTCGATGGCGGCGAGCAGCTCGGCCCTGTCCTCCTCGGACCACTCCACGTCCTCCGACCGCAGCGAGGAGACCGACGCCTTGATCCCGGCGAGCGGGGTGCGCAGGTCGTGGCTGACGGCGGCCAGCAGCGCGGTGCGGATCCGGTTGCCCTCGGCGAGCTCGCGGGCCTGTTCCGCCTCGCGCCGCAGCCGCTGGTGCTGGAGGGCGACGGCGGCCTGCGCGCCGAAGGCGGCGAGCACGCGGCGGTCCTCGGCGGGCAGCACCCGGCCGGACAGCGCCAGCGCCATCCGGTCCCCCACCGGCACCTCGACGTCGGCGTCCTCCGGACGGACCGCCACCGGCCCCGGTCCGACGCTGCCGGCGCAGGTCCACCGGGCGTCCGTCTCCTCGCGTTCCAGCAGGGCGGCCGACTGGAGGGAGAAGGTCTCCCGGACCCGTTCCAGGAGTGCCTGGAGCCCGCTGCCGCCGCCCAGCAGGCTGCCCGCGAGGTAGGAGAGGATCTCCGCCTCGGCGCGCAGCCGTACCGCCTGCTGGGTGCGGCGTGCGGCCAGGTCGACGGCGGAGGCGACGGCGACGGCGACCGACACGAAGACCGCGAGGGCGAGCACGTTGTGCGGCTCGGAGATGCTGAGGGTTCCCTCCGGCGGGGTGAAGAACCAGTTGAGCAGCACCGTGCCGACCGCCGCGGACGCCAGCGCGGGCAGCAGTCCGCCCAGCAGCGCGGCGGCGACGGTCAGGGCGAGGAAGAGCAGCATCTCGTTGGCCAGCCCGAGGGGGCCTGCCGAGCCGACGGCCAGCAGCAGGAGGGTGAGCAGGCCCGGGCCCACGACGCCGGTCACCCAGCCGGCCACCGTCCGGGACCGGCCGAGCCGGCTGCCGCGCGCCATCGGCAGGCCGCGGCCCTTGCCGGCCTCGGCGTGGGTGACCAGGTGGACGTCGATGTCGGTCCCGGAGTCGCGGGCGACCGTCGAGCTGACGCCGGGGCCCAGGACGTACTGCCAGGCCTTGCGCCGGGAGACGCCGAGCACGATCTGGGTGGCGTTCACCCCGCGGGCGAACTCCAGCAGGGCGCCGGGGACGTCCTCGCCGACGACGTGGTGGAAGGTGCCGCCCAGTTCCTCGACCAGGGTCCGCTGGAGGGCGAGCTCCCGGGGCGGAGCGGCCGGCAGGCCGTCGCGGCTGGCGATGTGCACGGCGAGCACCTCGCCGCCGGCCCCCTTCTCGGCGAGCCGGGCGGCCCGCCGGATCAGGGTGCGGCCCTCGGGCCCGCCGGTCAGCCCGACCACGATGCGCTCGCGGGAGCCCCACACGGCGGACACCCGGTGCTCGCTGCGGTAGCGGGTCAGGTACTCGTCGACGCGGTCGGCCACCCACAGCAGCGCCAGCTCGCGCAGAGCGGTGAGGTTGCCGAGGCGGAAGTAGTGCGAGACGCGGGCGTCGATCCGGTCCGGCGGATACACGTTGCCGTGGGCCAGACGGCGGCGCAGTGCGGGAGGCGACATGTCGACCAGCTCGATCTGGTCGGCGCGGCGCACCACCTCGTCGGGCACGGTGTCGCTCTCGCGCACGCCGGTGATCGACTCCACCAGGTCGCCCAGGGACTCCAGGTGCTGGATGTTGACGGTGGTGATCACCTCGATGCCCGCGTCGAGGAGCTCGGCCACGTCCTGCCACCGCTTCGAGCGCGGGCCGCCCGGGGCGTTGGTGTGCGCCAGGTCGTCGACCAGCGCGACGGCGGGGGCCCGGCGCAGCACGGCCGCGACGTCCACCTCGCCGTCCGGGCGGCGCGGCACCGTCTCCAGCCCTTCCAGCCGCTGCGCGGTGCGGGGGCGGTCCCGGTGTTCCACGACGGCGACCACGCAGTCCGTGCCGCGCTCCGCCCGGCGGTGCGCCTCGTCGAGCATGGCGCAGGTCTTGCCCACGCCGGGGGCGGCGCCCAGGTAGATGCGGAGTCGTCCGCGGGCGGGGGTCATGCGGCTGGTCCCTCTGCTTCTCGCTCGACAGCGCGTCCCCTCCAGTGTGGAGGCTGCGGGCCGGCGAGGGCGGGGAGGGGTGCGGGGCCGCGCGGGGGCGGGTGACGGTGCGGGGGGGGCGGGACGCCGCCGCGGGCCGCCGGGCCCGCCTCATCACCGCGGGCCCGCCCGGGGCCGCCTCAGCGCCGCGGGCCAGGCGGGCGCCGCGGGCCAGGCGGGTCCAGGGACCCGGCCCGGGGATCCAGGAGCGGCCCGGGGGCTAGGACCGATCTCGGACGGGTGCCGAGGAGCCGGACCACTCCGGGCGGGTCCGGGCGGGCCCCGGAGGTCGGGACGGACCCGTACCCGCCCGCCCCGGCGGATGACCGACGGACCCCGGGGACGCGCAGGCTCGCCCGGGGGGCGCCCGCGCCTCGGCACGACGACACCAGGCGGGTGCCGGTGGCCTGGACGGGGTCCGGGCGGGCCCTGACGGATCCCGGCGGGGCAGAACGGACCCCCTGCCCGCTCCGAGGGGTGGCCGACGGGTCCCGGGGGAACATCGGACGAATCCCGTACGGGCCCCGGATCAGGCGCGGCGGGCGACCGCCGCGTAGGAGGAACTGATGGTGTCCCCCTGCCCCGGGACCGGCTCGCCCAGCTCGGGGTGCCACTGTTCGGCGAGCACCACGCCGGGCTCCATCAGTTCCAGGCCGTCGAAGAACCGCGTGAACTGCTCTCGGCTGCGCGGGCTGGCGTTGTAGCCCCGGGCGCCTGCCGTGGCGGTGGCCTCGCGCACCTGCTCCTCCGAGTGAAAGTCGGTGGTGAAGTGCGACAGCACCAGGTAACTCCCCGGGCTCAGCGCCTCCTTGACCCGCTCGATCAGCCGGACGGCGCCGTCCTCGTCGCTCACGAAGTGGAGCAGCGCGATCAGCGAGATGGCGACCGGCCGGCTGAAGTCCAGCACCTTGGCGGCCTTCTCCAGGACGACGTCGATCTCCCGGGCGTCCGCGTGCAGGAACTCGACCGCGCCCTCGGGGGTGCCGCGCAGCAGCGCCTCGGCGTGGGCGAGGACGATCGGGTCGTTGTCGCAGTAGACCACCCGGCTCTCGGGCGCCGTCCGCTGGGCGATCTGGTGCAGGTTGGGCTCGGTCGGTATGCCGGTGCCGATGTCCAGGTACTGCCGGATGCCCTGCTCCGCCAGCCAGCGGGTGGAGCGGTGCATGAAGCCGCGGTTCATCTTCGCCATCAGCGGCAGGTTCGGCTCGATGGTGAGCATGTACCGGGCCAGTTCCTCGTCGACCGGGTAGTTGTCCTTGCCCCCGAGCATCCAGTCGTACATCCGGGCCGGGTGGGGCTTGCTGGTGTCGATCCTGGGGACGTCGGGCGTGCTGGACGTGGTGGGCGTGCTGTCGGCTCCGGACATGGCGGACTCCCCGGGGTGGGCGGAACGGTGAACGGTGACGTGATCAATCGGCAGGAATTCTAGGCGCGTTGGGGCGCCACCGCCGCAGGGTCGGCGATCCGGGGGCGCCCGCTGCGGGCCCGGCGCCGGACGTCCCCGCCGAAAACCGGAGGCGGCGGGCGCCCTCGGCGGGGCATCGTGGACGGACCGTCGCCCCCCCCCGCCGTCGCGGTCGCCGCCCGCGACCGCCAGGAAGGACCCGTCATGAGCTCCGCACCCTCCGACGCGACCGAGGCGGCCGACGCCTCCGACACGCCCGATCTCGTCCGCCTGCTCGCCGACACGACCCGGGCCCAGGTGTTCGCCGCCGTGGCGCTCGGGGCGCGAACCGCCACCGAGGCCGCGGAGGACGCCGGGGTCCGGCGGAAGGACGCGGTGCAGGCCGTGCAGCGGCTGGTGGACGGCGGGGCGCTGGCGCAGGAGGCGGCGGGGCTCGCCGTCGCGTACGCCCGGCTGCGCGAGGCCGCGCGCCGCCCGGCGGCCCCGGCCGTCGACCACGGCACGGGCGACGCGGCGACCGAGTCCCTGCTGGGCACCTTCGTGCGCGACGGGCGCCTGGTGCGCCTGCCCGCCCGCTGGGACCGCAAGCGGCAGGTCCTGCGCCACATCGCCGAGCGTTCCTTCGACGTCGACGTCGCCTACCCGGAACGCGCGGTGAACGAGCGCCTCGCCGCCTGGTGCGCCGAGGACGCCCCCGTCGACCATGTGACCCTCCGCCGCTACCTCGTCGACCTCGGCCACCTCGACCGCCACGACGGCGTCTACCGCCGCCGCGCCGACGACGCCCCGGCGGCGCTCTCCGACTGACGGGCCGGCAGCCCGACGGCCCGGCGGTCCCACAGGCCGACGACGCCCGGTTCACCGACCATCTCGACCAGGCAAGGAACGCGATCCGCCGATGGAGCCGACGCACGACGCGCACGTCCACCACCCGGCCGACGACCGGCCCCATCACCCCGACGACGACCGGACCGCCCTGCAGGTGCTGTTCGCCGTGCCGGTGGTGCTGCTGACCCTCGTCGCCGGGTTCTTCCTCTGGCTGGCCCTCGTGACGCGGCCGGACGGGCCGTGGGACGAGGCGGCGCACGGAGGGATCGAACTGGGGTGCGTATTGGCCATCCTCTCGGCGGGCGCGGTCGGGGCGCTGTGGCTGGCGCCGTCGGTGCGTGAGGTGATGCGGTGGTGGTGGCTGACGCCTGCACTGTTGGTCGGGGTCGCGGCGGCGGTGCGGTGGGTGGGCAGCGGGGCCTGAGGGAGGCCGGTGGGGCGGGTGGGGCGGGAGGCGAGTTCCGGCCAACCGCCGCCCGGCGCGGTGGTGGAAGTCCTGGGCGTCTGCATAATCGCGTGGCATGACGATCACGCACGGAGGGCCCCTGACGGAACTCGGCGCGGGGCTGTACGCCCTTCTGCCCGGGCGGCGCGGATGGGGCCTGGCCAACTGCGGGCTGCTGGTGGGTGAGGACTCCGCGCTGTGGATCGACAGCCCCTACGACCGGCGGCTGGCAGGTGAGTTCCTGGCCACCAGCCGTCAACTGCTGCCCCCAGGGGCGGACGTCGACCGGGTGGTCGTCACGCACGCCAACGGCGACCACCTGTGGGGCGCCTGCGTGCTGCCCGAGGCCCAGGTCGTCGCCACCGACGCGGCCCGGGCGCACCTGTGCCTGGAGCCCACGCCGGACCAACTGCACGCGCTGGCCGGGGCGGTGGACCCGGCGACGCCCTGGGGCGCGTACGTCCGGCAGCACTTCGGGGTCTTCGACTGGTCGGCGACCGAACTGCCCGCGGTGACCGAGACGTTCACCGGCGAGCACGAACTGACGGTGGGCCGGCACACGGTCCGTCTCGCCTCGCTGCCGCCCGGGCACACGGTCGGCGACCTGTTCGTCCATCTGCCGGAGCAGGGCGTGGTGTTCACCGGTGACGTGGTGTTCGGCAGCACGGCCGCGCAGCCCGGCGACCACCCGTCGCACTGGGCGGGCCCGCTGGGCAACCTGATCGCCTCCTGCGAACGGTTCCTGGCCACCGGGGCGCGGACCTTCGTGCCGGGCCACGGCCCGGTGCTGAGCGCGGCCGGGCTCAAGGTGCACATCGGCTACCTGGAGTACGTCGCCGAGCGGGCGCACGCCTTCCACGCCGCGGGCGTCCCCGCCGCCGAGGCCGCCCGCCGGGTGATAGCCGAGGGCAACTACCCCGAACTCGGCCTCCCCGAGCGGCTCGTCATCACCATCGGCAGCGAGTACCGCCACCTGGACGACGGCGACCACCCGGGGATGCTGCCGGTCATGCAGCAGGTGGCCCAGCTGGCCTGGGACCTGTCCGGCCGCTGAGGTCCCGCGGGGCGGTGCGTGCCCTGCGGGGCGGTGCGTGCCCTGCGGGGCGCCGCCGTGCCCTGCGGGGCGGTGGGCCTACCGCCCGCCGGCCACCCGCAGCACCGCGCCCGTCGTGTACGACGCGTCGTCCGACATCAGCCAGGCCACCGCCCCGGCGATCTCCTCCGGCTGCCCGGAGCGGCCCATCGGGGTGGTCTCGCCCATCCACGCGGGGCGTTGCGGGTCGGCGTGGAACTCGGTCCACACGGTGCCCGGGGCGACGCAGTTGACCCGGATGCCGTCGGCGGCGACCTCCTTGGCCAGCCCCACCGTCATCGTGTCCACGGCCGCCTTGGCCGCCGCGTAGTGGACGTACTCGCCGGGGCTGCCGAGGGTCGCCGCGGCGGAGGAGATGTTGACGATCGCGCCGCCCGACGCGGCGGTCATCTCCCGGACGGCACGCCGGGCGCAGAGCAGGTAGCCGAGGACGTTGACGCCCAGCGCGTCGCGCATGCCCTCCGGGTCGGCGTCGGCGAGCCGGCCCAGCGGGCCGCTGACGCCCGCGTTGTTCACCAGGCCGGTGACCGTTCCGAGCCGCTGTGCCGCGGTGTCGAAGAGCCGGTCCACCGAGGCCGCGTCCGAGGTGTCGACGGCGACCGGGACGGCCCGGACGCCGAGCGCGGAGACGTCGGCCGCCACGCGTTCGGCGGCGTCCGCGTCGGAGCGGTAGCCGATCACCAGGTCGTGGCCCTCGGCGGCGAGGCGGCGGCAGACCGCCGCGCCGATGCCGCGGCTGCCTCCGGTGACGACGGTGATCAGGGGTGCGGATGCTGTCGTGCCTGTCATGCGCGCCATGCTCGCAGGCCGGTGGGACCGCCCGGGCGCGGCCCCGTCCGGGCGCCGTGGTCGCAGGCCGCCTGGACCGCCCGGCACCGGGTGCCGACGCCAATCGATCATGGTTTTGCGTGAAGTCGCCCCGTGGCCGCGCTCCAGGCCCTAGCCTGACAGCCCGTCACCGAGGAAAGGGATCACGGATGCAGGTCACGATGGTGGGCACCGCGTACGCCGCGAAGGATCCGGCGGCCGCCGCCGCCTGGTTCGCCGAGCACTTCGGGTTCACGGTGAACATCGACCTCGGCTGGTACGTGAACACCCAGCACCCGCGGCACCCTCAGTACAGCCTGGACTTCGTCCGCGCGGACCACGAGTCGTGGCCGAAGGCGGCCCGCGGCAGGGAGGTCGTCGGCGCGCTGCTGGCGTTCCTGGTGGAGGACGTGGACGCGGAGCACCGGCGGCTGGCCTCCGCCGGGCTCGAGGTGGTGATGGACCTGGTGACCGAGCCGTGGGGGCAGCGGCGGTTCCAGGTGGCCGGGCCCGACGGGCTGCTGGTCGAGGTGCTCCAGCCGGTCGCCCCCGACCCTGAGTGGCTCAAGGCCAACGGCCTCGGCTGAGCGGGCCGCCCCGGTACGCGGCCCCGTTACGCGGACGGGGCGTAGGCAGGGAGACCCCGCCGGGTACATTCTCCGACGGCGCGGTCCCCTGCCCGCCCCACCGATCACAGAACGGGATCCCATGTTCGGACTGAGCGAGCTCGCCCTCCTCCTGCTCGTCGTCGCCGCCGTCCTCGCGGCGAAGAGGCTGCCGGACGTGGTCCGTTCGGCGGGCAGGTCGGCCCGCATCCTCAAGGCGGAGTCGCGTGCCCTGAAGGACACGCCCGCCCCCGGCGAGCCGAAGATCGTCCAGGGCGAGGTCGTCTCCCGCGACACCGCGGCCCCGGGCAACCCGACCGCCGGAGCCTGACGCCCGCCACCCGGCCGGCGCCGCACACCGGACCGCCGCGGCCCGACCGCACACCGATGGGCCCCGGCACACCCGGCACACCCGGCGAGAGGGCCTGACCGCACCGGGCGCCCCCGGAACCCGCCCCGGCCGGCCGGTCAGTCGTCCGGGCTCGGGAGGCGTTCCTCCGGCGGCAGCCGGCGGGCCAGCGCGTCCTCGGTGAGCGAGGCCTCGGCCAGCGAGGACGTGCGGTAGGTGGTGCGGCCCACGATCTGCCCGGTCACCGGGATGGTGAGCAGCTGGAACAACGCCACCAGGGCGAGCGGCACCGCGTACCGGGGCGCGTTCTGCAGCGCCGCGCCCAGCAGGATCATCAGCAGCCCCAGCGTCTGGGCCTTGGCCGCGGCGTGCAGCCGGCACACCGCGTCGGGGAAGCGGAGCACGCCGACCGAGGCCAGCAGGCAGAACAGCGCCCCGCCGATCAGCAGCACCGCCGAGGCCACGTCCAGGAAGACGCTCACCGCATGCCCTCCCGCTTCTCCACCAGGTGCGCCGCGGTGACCGAGCCAACGAAGGCCAGCAGGGTGACGGCGAGCAGCACCGGCAGCCCCGTGCCGTCCTCGCGCCGCGCGGCCTCCGCGGCGATGCCGGCCGCGAACAGGGTGACAAGCACGTCCAGGGTGACGATGCGGTCCAGCACCCCCGGCCCCTTCACCAGCCGCACCACCGTCAGCAGGGACGAGAGGCCGAGCAGGGCGAACACGACGTAGTAGACGACGGTCACGAGTCGTCCTTCCGGGACGGGGACGTGGGCGGGGGCGAGGACGGTGGAGGCGGCGGCACGGCGTCCGGGCCGTCGCGCCCCAGCGCGGCCACCAGCCGGCGCTCGTTGGCGAGCAGCTTGCGGCGGGCCACGTCGGCCTCACCGGAGGCGGCGACCAGCAGGACGTGGACGTAGAGCACGCCGCGGCGGCGGTCGATCTCCAGCACCAGGCTGCCGGGTGAGACGTTGGTGAGGAGCGTGGCGAGGGTCACCAGCAGGTCGCTGTCCGCGTCGAGCGGCATCTCCACGATCGCGGCCCGCACCCGGGGCCCGTGCCGTACAGCCGCCCAGGCGACCGCGGTGGCGGAGACGACGAGGTTGGCGACCAGCCGCCCGCACAGGGCGACCAGCCGCAAAGGGCGCACCGTCATCTGCCGGGAGACCGCCGGGAAGCGCGAGACGGCGAGCACCGACAGGGCGACGAGCAGGCCGCCGACGATCACCATTGGGCTGGGCGTGGACCAGAGCAGGATCCACAGCACCCACAGCCACAGCAGCGCGGGCAGTCGGCGCAGCAGGGAGCGGTTCACCGGCCGTCACCGTCCCCGGTCAGCACGGCGGTGCGGTATCCGCCCGGCTCCACCAGTTCGGTGGCGGCCCGCTCGCCCAGGTCGGCCAGCGGTCCCGCGGCCACCGCGAGGCCGAGTCCGGTCAGGCCCATGGCGACGGCCGCGGACATGGTCAGCATCATGCCGGGCCGGCCCCGCAGCGGGAGCGGGTCGCCCTGTCCGGGGGCGAACGCCCCGCGCCACACCCGGACCATGGCGTACAGGGTGAGCACGCTGGTGACCAGCGCCGCCCCGGCCAGCAGCCAGGCCGCGACCCCGCCGTGCGCGGCGGCGGCCCGCAGCAGCGCGAACTTCGCGATGAAGCCGGACAGCGGCGGCACGCCGGCCATGCTGAGCGCGCCGAGCAGGAAGAGCACCCCGGTGAGGGGGTGCACCCGGCGGGCTCCCTCCCCGCGTTCCATCCGGGAGAGTTCGGCCGTCCCGGCAGCGTTGACGATCAGGCCGGCCACCAGGAAGAGGGTGGCCTGCACGGTGATGTGGTGGAGGATGTACAGGATCGTGCCGGTGAGTCCGGCGACGTCGGAGAGCGCCAGGCCGAAGATCATGAAGCCGACGTGGCTGACCAGGGTGAAGGACAGCAGGCGGTTGATGTCGTCCTGGGCGACGGCGCCGAGGATGCCGACGAACATGGTGGCCACCGCCAGCACGGTCGCCACCCACCAGGCGCCGTCCCGCGGGAAGACCAGGCTCTCGGTGCGCACCATCGCGTACACGCCGACCTTGGTGAGCAGGGCCGCGAAGACGGCGGTGATCGGGGCGGGCGCGGTGGGATAGCTGTCCGGCAGCCAGAAGTGCAGCGGCACCACGGCTGCCTTGATGCCGAAGACCACCAGCAGCATCAGGCTCAGCGCGGTGCGCAGCCCCGGCGGCAGCCGTTCCGCCTGGACGGCCAGGTCGGCGAGGTTGACCGTGCCGGCGGCCGAGTAGACCAGGCCGAGGGCGGTGATGAACAGCAGCGACGAGGTGAGGCTGGTGATCACGTACGTCATGCCGGCCCGCACCCGCCCGGCGCCCGCGTCGAGGGTGATCAGCACGTAGGACGCGGAGAGCAGCATCTCGAAGGCGACGAACAGGTTGAACAGGTCGCCCGCCAGGAAGGCCAGCGCGATGCCGGCCACCAGCACCAGGTAGGACGGGTGGTAGGGCACGGTGATGCCGGGTCCGCGGTCGGCGTTGTCCTGCCCGACGGCGAAGAGCAGCACCGCGAGGGCGACCAGCACGGCCAGCGCCAGCAGCATCGTGGCGAGCAGGTCGGCGACCAGCACGATGCCCACCGGCGGCGCCCAGTCCCCGGCGGCCACCACCACGGTGCCGTCCCGTTCGACCATCACGAGCAGCGCGATCGCGTCGGCCAGGACGACGGCGAGCGCGGTGAGGGTGACGGTGCGCTGCCGGTCGGTGCTGGCGGACACGATCAGGGAGAGGCCGGCCGCGAGCAGCGGGACCAGCACGGGGACGGCGACCAGGGCGAGGATCATCCGGCGTCACCCCGGTCGTCGGCCGGCAGGTGCGGCGTGGGGTCGTCGTCGGCGCGCTCCCCCACGTCGCCGATCCGCCGGTCCTCCGGGTCGTCCTGCACCTCGTCGTGGCCGGTGAGCCGCCAGGAGCGGTGGGAGAGGGCGAGCAGGAAGGTGGTGACGCCGAAGGTGATGACGATCGCGGTGAGCGCCATGGCCTGCGGCAGCGGGTCGGAGTAGGCGCTGACGTCGACGTCACGGCCGCCGCCGGTGACGACGGGCGGGTCGCCGAGGGGCCCGCCGGCCTCCAGGAGCAGCAGGTTGGCGCCGTGGCCGAGCAGGATGATGCCGAGCACGACGCGCATCAGCGAGCGCTGCAGCAGCAGGTGGACGCCGGCCGTGAACAGGCCGCCGACGACCAGCGCCATGGTGAGGTCGAGGCTTCTCACGGGCGCCTCCCGCCGGCCGTGCCGGTTCCGGTGCCGAGCTGGGGCACGGGGGCGCGCAGGGAGGTGCCGGCGGCCGAGAGCAGGGTCAGGATCACTCCAAGGATCAGCAGGTAGACGCCGATGTCGAAGACGAGGCTGCTGCTGGTCTTCACCTGGCCGAGCACCGGGAGGTGCCAGGTCCACAGGGAGGTCGTCAGCAGGGGCTGCCCGAAGGCGAGCGGGGCGAGGCCGGTGACGGCGGCCAGGGTGAGGCCGGTGCCGATCAGGTGGCCGGGGCGCAGCGGGACGGCGCGCTCGACGTCGCCCGACCCGGCGACCACGTACCGCAGGATGTACGCCTGCCCGGCGACCAGGCCGCCCGCGAACCCGCCGCCGGGCCGGTAGTGGCCGGAGAGCAGCAGGAAGAGCGAGACGACGAGGATGGAGGGGAACAGCAGCCGGGTGACGACCTCCATGAGCACGGAGCGTTCGGCGCCGAGGAGGTCGGTGCTGCCGGGCAGCCAGTGTTCGCGGGGCTCGTCCCAGCGGGCGGCGGCGGGGAAGTCGGAGGGCTCCTTGGGCTCGCCGGGCGCGGTGCGCCGGCCGGTCCCGCCGGCGTCCGCGGCCCCGTCCTGCACGGTGCCGTCCTTGGCGGTCCCGTCCTGCGGGGTCTCGTGCCGCGCGGTCTCGTCCTGCCTGCTCTCGTCCTGCCGGGTGCCCAGCCGAATGAGGCTGATGACGCCGAGGGCGGTGACCATCAGGACGGCGATCTCGCCCATGGTGTCCAGGGCGCGGAAGTCCACGATGATCGCGTTGACGACGTTGTTGCCGCCGGTCTCGCCGACCTTGCGCAGGTACTCGCCGGCCGGTCCGGCGTTCTGCCGTCCCTGAGGGGCGGTCAGCGCGAACCCGGCGACGAACACCCCGACGAGGACGGCGACCGCGGCCCGGCTCCAGCGTCCCAGCACGCTGCTGGAGGCGGGGGTGAAGCGGGACGGCATCCGGCGCAGCACCAGGACCACCACGACCAGGGTGAGCGACTCGACCAGGAACTGGGTGAGCGCCAGGTCGGGCGCGCCCTGCACCACGAACAGTCCGGCCACGGCGTAGCCGACGGCGCCGGTGACCAGGACGGCGGCGAGCCGGTGCTTGATCACCGCGGCGCCGGCGGCGGCGATCAGCACGGTGAGCGCCAGAGGCAGTTCGGCCGGCGTGTACCAGGCGCGGATCTCGTGCAGCGGCGGCATCTCGTGCAGCACCGCGATCGACGGGAGCAGGACGACGGTGAGCAGGATGGCGGTCAGGTAGAGCGGGAGCGAGCCCACCTGGGTGTACCGGGTGAACACGACGGCGCCGTGGTGCAGGGCGACCATGATGCGCCGGTAGCAGCGCTCGGCGTCGGGCAGCCGGGGAAGACGGCGCAGCAGCCGGGAGAACGGCCGGCGGGCGGCGTGCAGGGCGAGGCCGAGCACCACGATCAGCAGCGCCAGCCACACGCCGAGGGTCCAGCCGTGCCAGAGCTCCGCGTGGAAGGGCTTGCCGGTCTCGGGGTACTGGTCGGCGTACGGCGCGGTCAGCGCGTCGACCGCCGGGTAGCCGATGCCGGCCACCAGCCCGAGCAGGGCCAGCGCGGCGGCCGGGGCGAGGAAGAGGGGCCGGGGCGCCTCCACCGGACCGCTGGGGCCGCGGTCGCGCTTGGCCGCGAAGCCGCCCTGAAGGAAGCGGGCGGTGTAGGTGACGGTGAACACCGAGCCCAGGCACAGGGCGGCCGTCGCCCACGCGTCGCCGGTGATCTCGCCGTGCAGCAGGGCCTCGAGGGCGCCGTCCTGGGCGATCCAGCCGATCGTCGGCGGCAGCTTGGCCATCGACGCCCCGGCGAGCAGGGCCACCCCCGCGAGGACGGGCAGCGCCCGGCCCAGGCCGGACAGCTCGCGCAGGTCGCGGGTCCCGGTCTGGTGGTCGACGATGCCGACCACCATGAACAGCGCGCCCTTGAACAGCGCGTGGGAGAGCAGCAGCACCGCCCCGGCGACCGCGCCGGTGCGGGTGCCCATGCCGAAGAGGGCGATCATCATGCCGAGTTCGCTGACCGTGCCGTAGGCCAGCAGCCGCTTCATGTCGGTCTCGCGCAGCGCCCGCCAGGCGCCGACCACCAGGGTGTACAGGCCGACCGTGAGGACCAGGGGCCGCCAGGCGGTGGTCTCCGCGAAGCCGGGGGCCAGCCGGGCGACGAGATAGACGCCGGCCTTCACCATGGTGGCGGCGTGCAGGTAGGCGCTGACCGAGGTGGGCGCGGCCATCGCGGCGGGCAGCCAGGCGTGCAGCGGGAACTGGGCGGACTTGGCGAACGCGCCGACCAGGATCAGGACCAGGGCGCAGGTCACCGTCGCGCCGGGGGGCGGCGGGTCGGCGAGCAGGGCGGAGATCCGGTAGGTGCCCGCCGCCTGGCCGAGCATCACCAGGCCGAGCAGCATGGCCAGACCGGCGGCGACGGTGGTCAGCAGGGCCTGTTCGGCGGCCCGCTGCCGGTCGCCGCCCTCCCGTCGTCCGGCGATCAGCAGGAAGGAGGCGACGGAGGTCAGTTCCCAGAAGACGTAGAGCAGCAGCAGGTGGTCGGCGAGGACCAGACCCAGCATCACCGCGGCGAACGCCAGGAGCAGTCCGGCCTCCCGGCCGTGGCCGAGGTGGTGGTAGTAGGCGGCGTACGTCATCACGGCGACGCCGACGCCGGTGACCACCAGGGCCATCATCAGGGAGAGCGGGTCCAGGCGGAGCGCGATCTCCAGGCCGAGCGCCGGGGACCAGGCGTAGGTCTCGGTGTACGTCGTGCCGTCCAGCACGGAGGCCGTGCGGGTGAGCAGCCAGGCGAGCGAGCCGGCCAGCACCAGGGCGGCGACCGCCCACACCCCGCGGCCGATGCGCCGCGCGGCGGCGGGCAGCGCGGCGGCGCACGCCAGCTGCGAGAGCACGACGACGAGCACGCGACCTCCGGACGCTGGGCAGTGTTGCCTCCGGTTCCCTGATCGCCCCAGCCTTAACGCCCTGACCTCGCCCCGCCCGCCGCACTGCCCTGTATGGCCCAGCCCTCTCCCCCACCGGAGGACCCGTCGGCGGAGCACCCGTCACCGCAGGATCCCCCGACGGAGGACCCGTCACCGCGGGACCCGGCGACGGGCGGTGCCGCCGGGGGTCCCGGCCCGGGTGCGGCCCCGCGGCTCAGCCCGCGATCGCGGCGGCGCGCAGCAGCGTGGCCTCGTCGACCGCGTCCGCGGCGGTGGCCGGCACCGTGCAGGCGTGGGCGCCGGCGACCGCGCCGAGGCGTCCGCACCGCTCGGCGTCCTCGCCGCGCAGCCAGCCGTACAGGTAGCCCGCCGCGAAGGCGTCCCCCGCGCCGTTGGAGTCGACGACCGGAGCGGGCGGGACGGCCGGGGCGATCCGGCGGACCGTGCCGTCGACCAGCTGGAGCGCGCCGTCCGCCCCGGCGGTGACCACCACCACCCGTGCCCTGCCCTGCTCGGCGATCCGGCGCATGGTGGGCAGCGGGTCGGCGGGAAGCGCGGCGGCCGAGCAGAACACCACGTCGGCGGCGAGCGCGAACGGCAGATGGTGGGCGGCCTCGCCGTCCCAGTCGTGCAGGTCGGTGGAGACGGTGACGCCCGCCTCCCGCAGCACCGGCAGGGCGTCGGCCGCGGGCTGGGTGATGGAGACGTGCGCGTGCCGGGCACGCCCCGCCAGGGCGGCGACCGTCTCCTCGGGGTAGCGCCCGCCGCCCCGGCTGCCGTCGTAGAGGGAGGCCCGGCGGCCGTCCGGCCCCACCAGGTTGACGGCCCGCCGGGTACCGGCCGGGGCGTGCGGCGCGGTGAGCGCGATGCCGTGCTCACGGTGGAAGGCGCGCACCAGCTCGCCCTCGGGGTCGTCGCCCACCACGTCGAGGTGGTGGACCCTCAGGCCGAGCCGGCTCAGGCCCAGCGCGACGAAGTCGCCGGTGTGCCCGGCCCGTGCCAGCACCCCCTCCACCAGCCGGCTGTCCGCGTCGGGCAGGGGCAGTTCGGGCACGTACACGATGGTGTCCACGCCCGCGCCGCCGAGGACCAGTACGTCGAGGTCGTCCTTGGTTCGCTCCATCCGCCCATCCTGGCGTGACCTGCCGCGCGGCTGGGCAGGTACCCCGTACGGCCGTGAGGCCGTACGGGACGGAAACGCGGAGGAAGCCGGACATGAGCGTCGTGGCGTGGGTGGTGCTGGGGCTGGTCGCCGGGGCGATCGCCAAGGTCCTGATGCCGGGCCGCGACCCGGGCGGGCTGATCGGCACCACGATCATCGGTGTGATCGGCGCGTTCCTCGGCGGGTGGCTGTCCGCCCGGTTCTTCGACCGCCCGGTCGACCAGGACTTCTACGACCCGGCGACCTGGGTGTCGGCGGTCGGCGGCGCGCTGGTCCTGCTGGTCCTCTACCGCGTCTTCTTCGGCCACTCCCGCGAAAGGGGCTGACGCCGGCCGCGAGCGGGGCCGATGCCGGGCGGGGCAGGCGCCTCAGGCCGGCCGGTAGGTGGCCAGCGACCAGATGATGAACACGTCCAGGGCGACGAGCAGCACCGACCACACCGGCGCGTAGGGCAGGAACATGAACTGCTCGACGATGCTGAGCACCGCGAGCACCAGGCCGGTCACCCGCGCCCACTCCTTGCCGCCCAGCAGCCCGACACCGGTCACCAGCAGGAGCGCGCCCACGATCAGGTGCACGACGCCCCAGTCGGTGAGGGTGAACTCGAAGACGTAGGAGCCGATCCGGCCGTACACGTCGTCGCCGGCGAGCGCCGCGATGCCCTGAAGCACCGTCACCGTGCCCGAGACGCCCAGCAGCACGCCGGCGAACGTCGTCCCGCTCGCCGCCAGCAGCTGCTTCCCGGGGTCCGCCTGCCTGTTCATACCCGATCCCTCCGCCGTGACGTCCGCTCCTGCCGAGCCTGCGTCGCCCTGGGGTGCGCGGCATTCCAGGAGCGGCGGACGGGCTAACGGCGGGCGCTCCGGCGGATAGCGCACCACACTGCGGTCGCCTCGTGTGCGGAGCGCGGGAATTGGCGGCCACCCACCCCTCACATCACGACTTTGGTTAGGCTAACCTAAGCTCGTCGCCCTGGGGCACCTCTCCCGGGCGTGCGACCCCTTTCGTGGTGTTTTCAGTTCCTTCGCCCCTTCAGGAGCATCCGCAGCCATGCCTCCCTTCAGAGCCGACCGCCCGCACCGTCCGCACGGCCGCATGGGCAAGCTCGCCGCAGCCACCGCCGGCGCGGCGCTCACCATCGGCGCGCTGACCTCCCCGGCGCTCGGCGCGGGCCCGACCGGCGACCTCGGCCTCACCACGCAGGCGACCGCCGACGCCGCCCCCTCGGTCTCCCTGGGCTCCCCGTCGGTGACGGCGGGCGCGCAACTCCCGTTCACGGTGGAGGACTTCCCGGCCGGCGCGACCCTGACGGTCAAGCTGGACAAGCAGACGGTGCTCGGTCAGTTCACCGTCGGGGACGACGGTTCCGTCTCCGGCTCGCTCACCGTCCCGGCCACCGCCGCCGAGGGCACGCACACCCTGCACTTCCTGGCCCCGAACACCTCCGTCCCGGTCACGTTCGGGGTCCGGACGCCGGCCGCCGAGCTCCTGTCCTCCTCGGTGCGGGCCGGCGACAGCGTGCCGTTCCGCGTGACCGGCTTCCCGGCCGACGCGAAGCTGAGCGTCAAGCTCGACGACGCCTCCCTGATAGGCCAGTTCACGACCGGCTCCGACGGCTCCTTCTCCGGCAGCGTCACGGTCCCCGAGGGCACCGAGGCCGGTGAGCACTGGCTGCGCTTCCTGGCCACCGGCACCAGCGTCAAGAGCTCCGCCCTGACGGTCACCCGGCCCGCGCCCGCCGCCCCGAAGATGGTCGTCACCGCGGGCTCCTCGGTCGCCGCCGGCGGCAAGGTGTCCTTCAGCCTCTCGGGCTTCGTCCCCGGCCAGAAGATCACCGTCAAGCTGGACGACGACGCGATCCTCAAGCAGTGGGAGGACGCGGTCGCGGCCGACGGCACCTTCTCCGGCACCGTCACCGTCCCCGCCGGCACCGCCAAGGGCGCGCACTGGCTGCGCGTGCTGGCGCCGAACCCCTCCACCAGCCTGCGGGCCGACTTCACGGTGACCTCCACCGGCGGCGGCTCCGGCTCGGGCGGGTCCACCGGCGGCTCCACCGGCGGGTCGACGGGTGGCTCCACGGGCGGCAGCGGCGGGTCCACGGGGGGCGGCGGCGGTTCGACCGGCGGCTCCACGGGCGGGTCGACCGGAGGCTCCGGCTCCACCACCGGCGGCACCAGCAGCGGCGCCTCCGCCTCGATCACCGCCGGCTCCAGCGTCAAGGCGGGCGGCAAGGTCTCCTTCCGCGTCAGCGGCTTCCCGGCCGGCCGGCGCCTGACCGTCAAGCTGGACGACTCCGACATCATCGGCCAGTGGACCATCGGCTCCGACGGGTCCTTCTCCGGCAGCGTCACCGTCCCGGCGGGCACCACCAAGGGCGCCCACTGGCTGCGCTTCCTCGCCCCCAACCCCTCCACCAGCCTGCGCGCCGACTTCACCGTCACCGACGGCGCGGAGCCCGGGTCCGCCACCACGGGCGGCTCCACCACCGGCTCCGGCGGCGCCGCCGGCGGCGGCACGCAGGAGATCCCGGCCGCGACCGGCGCTCCCGCCTCCGCCTCCAACTCCTCCGGCGCCAAGGCCGAGATCACCGCCAGCGAGGTGCAGCCGGGCGGCAGCATCCACTTCAAGGTGACGAAGTTCCCGAAGAACGAGACCGTCACCATCAAGCTGGACGACGACGGCATCCTCGGCCAGTGGAAGACCGACGCGGACGGCTCCTTCGAGGGCGACGTCGAGGTCCCCGCCGACACCGCGGTGGGCAAGCACTGGTTCCGCTTCCTCGCGCCGAACCCGCCGACCACGCTGAAGGTCGACTTCACCGTCGTCGCCGCGGGCGCCACCGCCCCGGCCGCGATCGACTCCACCGCCGCGCCCGAGACCCTGGCCGGCGCCGCGACGGCGGCCACCACCACCGTCGCCTCCCCGGTCTCCTACACCACCATCGCCTGGTCCACGGCCGGCGGCGTGGTCGGCGGAGCGGCGGGCGCCGCGGCCGCCGGCTACCTGGTGCTGCGTCGCTCCCGTCCCCAGGCCGGCCCCGCCCAGGGCTCCGAGGCCCCCACGGCCGGCTGACCCCCGTTCCACGACCGCTCCCCCGCGCACGGCACTCCCACCACGCGCCCCTCCCTTCCGTCAGGAGATCGACCCTTCATGAACTCCGCACGCCTCCGCCTCCGCCTCGCCGCCGCCGTCGCCGTGGCCGCCGCCGGTCTCACCCTCACCGCCCCGGCCTCCGCCACGCCGTTCACGCCGGCACCGGCCACCGTCGAGACCACCGCCCCGGTGTGGAAGGGCCTCTACCAGACGGCCTACTCCGAGCGGAACGACGTCCTGTGGGCGACCGCGTCCACCGGCCGTCCGCCGGTCACCCAGACCGCCCTGCTGAAGCTCGACCCCGACACCCTCGAGGTCCTGGACACCTTCACCCCGCCGGTGGTCGACGCGACGACCGGCGCCCGCGAGGCCGTCTACGGCGTCGACGTGGACGACGAGAACAACACCGTCTGGGTCACCAACACCCGCGACAACGGCGTGGCCGTCTACAGCCAGCGGACCGGCAAGCACCTCGCCTCCCTGCCGAACGTGGGCCACGCCCGTGAGGTCGTGGTGGACGAGAAGCGCGACCTGGCCTGGGCCACCTCGTACAACAGCGGCGAGGTCGTCGCCTTCGACACCGACACCTTCGAGGAGAAGAAGCGCATCGCCGTCGAGGGCGCCGGCTTCATGGGCCTGGCCCTCGACGAGAACACCGGCAAGGTGTACGCGAGCGACCTCAACAACCCGCGCATCGCGCAGTTCTCCCCGTACAAGGACGAGATCGTGAAGTTCCACCCGGCCGGCGCCGGCGCGATCTCGGTCTCCCTGTCCCGCAACGGCCGGACCGCCTACACCACCAACCAGACCGACGGCACCGTCTCGGTCGTCAACCTGAACACCAGCACCGTCACGGCCACCATCCCCACCGGCGCGGGCGCGCTCTCCGTGGCCACCGACGAGCGCACCGGCAAGCTGGTCGTCGCCAACCGCGTCGCCGCCACCGTCTCGGTCGTCGACCCGCGGACGGGCGCGGTGCAGGACCTGCCGACGCAGAAGAACCCGAACCACGTGACGGTCGTCGACGGCACCGCCTACGTGCTCGACAAGTCGGGCGCCGGCGCCGACGGCTTCGACCTCGGCTACCGGATCGACCTCGGTCACTGATCCCGCCGCGTCCGCCGGCCGGTCCACGCGACGGATCCCCGCAACCGCCCTCCCACGGCTGCGGGGCTCCGTCGCTCCCGTGTCCGGCCGGACCGTCACCCGCGGCCGGCCCGGTTCACTCCCCCGACACCGCGACCAGGCGGCCGACGACGCCGCCCTTGGCCAGCCGGTCCAGTCCGTCGGAGATCTCGTCGAAGGTGATCGGAACCAGCTGCGGGGCGAGTTCTCCTGTCGCCATCAGGTCGTAGACGCCCTTGACCGCGTCCATGTCGCCGCCGCAGGAGCCGCGCAGGATCACGGACTTGAGGATCAGCGTCTTGGTGGAGATGGTCGACTCCAGCCGGCCCATGCCCACCTGGACCACGGTGCCGCCCGGGCGGATCGCCTCGATCGCTCCGGCGGTGGTGGTGCCGAATCCGGCGTAGTCGACGATGACGTCGAGCTCCCTGTCGGCGAGCTCGGTGACGTCCTTGACGATCTCCTTGACGCCGATCTCCCGGCCGAGCTCCCACACCTGCTCGTTGGGCTCGGCGGCATAGACCTCGCAGCCCGTCAGCACCGCGATCCGGGCGCCGATCTGACCGAGGCCGCCCAGGCCGATGACACCGACCTTGTCGCCCTTCTTGATGCCGCCCTTGGCGACGATCGCGTGGTAGGCCGTCATGCCGGAGTCGGTGCCGGCCGCGCCCTGCGCGAACGAGACCGGGTCCGGCAGCGCGACCAGCGTGGCGGCCGGAACGGCGCACTTCGGCGCGTAGCCGCCGTCGAAGGCGTAGCCGACGGCGCCGTGGCCCTCGACGGTCGGGCAGACGCCGACGCGGTCGCCGGCCTTCCAGCCCTCGACGCCCTCGCCGACCTCGGTGATCACACCGGCGACCTCGTGGCCCGGGGTGATCGGGCGCTTGGCCAGCAGGTCGAGCCAGCCCTCGTCCTCCATGAGGCCGACGTCCGAGTGGCACAGGCCCGCCGCCCTGACCTCGAGGACGACCTCCCCGGGGGCGGCCTTCGGCTCGGGGACCTCGTGGAGCACGAGGGGCTGATGGGTGTCGGTGAACTGCCAGGCCTTCATCGGACCGGCCCTCCTGTTGCGAGTGGTGCGGTGGTACGCGACGACCGATGCGCCGTCGCTCCTCGTACGCTACGCCTTTCTGTCCGATCGAGACAACAAGTCCGAGTCAGACACAAATCGCCTGCCCTCCGCCCGGCACCGTTCCCGACGCTCCGCGACGGCGCGATAACCTCGTCACGGCAGGCCCGACACCCGGATCCACCTGCGCGAACAGCGAGAAGGGCAAGGCATGGCGGACAGCGCCACCGACTCCCCCGGTGCGGCCGGCGGCTCACCCGGCGCGACCGGCGGCCCCCGGCGGCCGGGCCGTCCTCCGCTGACCGAGCGCCGCAAGGAGGCCACCCGCCTGGAGATCGCGCACGAGGCGGTGCAGCTGTTCGTGGAGCGAGGCCTGGCAGCCACCTCCTGGGACGACATCGGCCGCGCGGTCGGCGTCTCCACCCGCACCCTCAGCCGCTACTTCGGGCGCAAGGAGGAGTGCGTGCGGCCGCTGCTCACGGTGGCCGTGGAACGGTTCGTCGCCACCTTGCGCGCCTGGCCGGCCGAGCGCCCGCTGCACGAGATCACCGGGCCGCTGTGGCCGCCGGCCGACTCCGATCCGGACATGGGCCGGCTGCGCGACCTGCTCCGGCTGACCCGTGCGGAGCCCGGGCTCCGCACGGTCTGGCTGGATCTCCACTACGAGGCGGAGCGCGTCATGGTCCCCCTGCTCGCCGAGCGCACCGGTCCGCACGCCGACCCCGCGCAGGTGCGGGCCCTCGCCCTCGTCGTCAACGGCACCCTGCGCCTTGCGGTGGAGCTGTGGGTCGACCAGGACGGCGCGGAGCCCTACGCGGACATCGTCCACGGTCTGCTGCGCCGCACCGTCCCGCCGGCGCTGGAGGGCGCCGGGGACGACGGGAGCTGAGGACCGGCCGAGGGTCGCGCCTCAGGCGTCGCAGCGGATCAGCAGCAGGGCGATGTCGTCGTAACGCGGCCCCGACGCGTGCGCGTGCCGCAGCAGGCTCTCCGCCGTCCCGTCCAGATCGCCGGTGTCGGCCTCGGCCAGCGACCGCGCCAGCTCCTGGATCGAGGCGTCGATCTCCGTGCCGGGCTTCTCCACCAGACCGTCCGTGTACAGGGCCAGCACCGATCCCGGGTCGAAACCGAGCGTCCTGGTCCGGTAGACGTGGTCGCTCTCCACGCCGAGCAGCAGCCCCTGCGGCAGCTCCACCGTCCCGGTGCCCCCGTCGGGCCGCCGCAGCAGCGCCGGCACGTGTCCCGCGGTGACCATGCGGACCTGATGGGCGGGCAGGTCGAACTCGGCGTAGGCGCAGCTCGTGAAGCGTTCCGCCTCCAGGTTGGCCAGCAGGGTGTTGGCGCGCCGCATCACCTCGCCCGGCGGGGCGCCGGCGACGGCACGGACCGCCGTGCGCACCTGCCCCATCAGCGCGGCGGCCTCCGTGTCGTGTCCCTGCACGTCGCCGACCGTGGCCGCGGCGGCGCCCTCGTCGCCCCAGCGGATCACGTCGTAGAAGTCGCCGCCGATCCCGGACCCGCGGGTGCTGGGCAGGTAGCGGGCGGCGAAGGTGAGACCGGGCACCTCGGGCAGCCGGCTGGGCAGCAGCGAGGACTGCAGGTCCAGGGCCAGCCGGTGCTCGGTGTCGGAGACCAGGGTCCGGTCCAGGGCGGGCGCGATGAGACCGGCGAGCGAGACCAGCAGGCTGCGTTCGGCGGTGGAGAACAGGTGGGGCTCGCGGTAGCCGAGGACCAGGCAGCCCATCCCCCGCCCGTCGGACACCAGCGGCATCAGGGCCCAGGCGGCCATCCCGTCCGGGACCTGCCGGGAGGGGGGCAGGTCGCGGCAGAGCTCCTCGACCGACGCGTAGAAGCGGGGGCGGTGGTCGCCGAGGGCGTGCATCACGGGCTCGTCCGCGGTCAGCGGCTTCCCCTCCAGGTTCCGGCTCCCGGCCTCGTTCAGGCCGGCCGTGTCGAGGACGGTGAGCCGGCCCTCCTGGACCTTGGCGAGGACGAAGCCGTCCGGCCCGAAGGCCGGGACGACCTGTTCGCGCACCAGCCGGATCACGTGCTCGGCCGACGCCGCCTCGGCCAGCGCGGCCGAGAGATGGGTCAGGTGGTAGAGGTCGCCCGGTTCTATGCCGGACGGCTGCCCCCGGGTCCCGCTCCGGGGCAGGGACGGCTCACCGGCCATGTCGGCGTCCATGACGCGGACGGCGGTCCCGGTCTCGTGCGCGAAGAGCAGGAAGCCCAGGCGGCGCCCCGACGGCGTGGTCACGTTGAAGCCGACGGGCCGGCGGGTGACCACGGAGGCGCGGTACTGCGCCTCGTAGACGGGGTCCCGCAGCCACGGAAGCATGGAGTCGGGCCGGTGTCCCAGCGCGGTGTGGGCGTCGATCTCCAGCAGCCGCGCGGCGGCCGGGTTGAGGTAGACGACCCGGCCGTCACGGTCCAGGGCGCAGACCCCGGCCGGGATCCGCTCCAGCGCGTCGTACGCCGCCCGGGCGGCCTCGGGGGCGGGTTCGTCCCGTCGGAGCGGCGTGACCTTGTGGATCGTGTCGAAGGGCGGCAGGCCGGCGCCGGAGGCCTCGCGTTCGTCCAGGACGCGCGCGACACGCCCGCAGGCGTCCTGCAGCGACCGCAGTTCCGCCGGGGTCAGGTGTCCGGCGTGGGTCACCGGCAGGAGCACCGAGAGCACGCCCCAGGTTTTGGTGTGGCCGACGATCGGGAGCGCGGCCAGCATGACGTCGTAGGGCATGATCAGGCCGATCGAGGGATAGCGCAGCGCCATCTCCTGCTGGTCGGGCAGCCAGACGAAGGCCTTCCGGCGCCAGGCGTCCGCCGCCGGCGCCGAGGCGTCCAGCGGGATCGTCATCCACGGACGCAGGAGGCTGGTGGTCCCCCCGGCGACGGCGACGAGTCTCAGGGCGCTCTCGTCGGGGGACGCCAGGTGGACCGTGCCCACCGAGGCGGCCGTGTCCCTCATGACCGTCGCCAGGGCGGTCCCCAGCGTCCCGGTGACCGTCGGGGCGGAGGCCCCGGTGCCGATGTCTGTCATGCGTGTCCCCTGGCAGTCGCCCGGAACCGGCCAGGGAGGCCGCGGCCTCTCCACCGGCGTCCGGGGCGAACGGACGGGGCGAACATCACCCCATTTGCCCGTATTGCACGAGATCAACGGTAGCAGCGGCCGCTCGACCCGGCGCTGCGGGAGCGCGACCGCGCCCTCCGGCCCGGCGACGGCCTTCCCCGGCGTCGGCGGCACATCCGCGCCCTGGCGCCGGAAGCTGCGCACGGGGGAACCCGGCCGCCGCCGACATGCCCGCCGGACCGGGCCGGTCTACGGTGCCCGTGCGGATGTTTTTCACTTCCCCTCAAGATCGTCCGGGACGGCCCCCGCCCCCGGACCGGCCGCGGCCCCACGGGCCGGCCGCACACCAGGAAAGTGAGCCCGACTGTGAGCACCGACTACGCCACCGAGTTCGCCGGACGCGCCGCCCTCGTCACCGGAGCGGCCTCCGGCATCGGCCTCGCCATCGCCCGCCGCCTCACGGAGGGCGGCGCCAAGGTCGTGATCGCCGACTACAACGCCGAGGGCGCCGAGCAGGCGGCCGCCGATCTGAGGAACGGCGGCTCCGAGGCGGCCGCGTTCACCGTGGACGTCTCCGACGCCGCCTCCGTCGAGGCCGCCGTCCGCTTCACCGTCGACACCTTCGGCGGCTGCCACCTGGGCGTCAACAACGCCGGCATCGGCGGCGACAGCGCGCCCACCGGCGAGCAGGCGCTGGAGAACTGGGACCGGGTGGTGCGCACCAACCTGGACGGCGTCTTCTACTCGATGCGCTACCAGATCCCCGCGATGGAGCAGGCCGGCGGCGGCGCGATCGTGAACGTCTCCTCGATCCTCGGCTCGGTGGCCTTCCAGGGCTCCGCGGGCTACGTGGCCGCCAAGCACGGGGTGCTGGGCCTGACCAAGTGCGCCGCCGCCGAGTACGCCACGAAGAACATCCGGATCAACTCCGTGGGACCCGCCTTCATCGAGACCCCGCTGCTCGAGAACCTGGACCCGGCCGCGCGTGACGCGCTGGTGGGCCTGCACCCGATCGGCCGTCTCGGCCGGAGCGAGGAGGTCGCCGAACTGGTGGCCTTCCTGCTGTCCGACCGGGCCTCCTTCATCACCGGCAGCTACCACCTGGTGGACGGCGGCTACACCGCGCTGTGAGCACCTTCCCGCGAGGGGCGCGAACGCCCGTGGGGCCGCCTCCTTGCAAGGAGGCGGCCCCACGGGCGTCAGGGACGCGGAAGGTCAGACCTTCGCGGACTCCGTGTCCTGGGCCGGCAGGTCCACGCTGTCGCGCAGCTTGGTGGAGGTGAGGAAGACGGTCGCGACGATGCCGATGACCGCGACCGCCGCCGCGATCTGGAAGATCTCACCGGTGGCCTCGCCGTAGGCGGCGCGGACGAGCTCGCGGATCGGCGCGGGCATGCTGGCCAGGTCGAGGTTGCCGCCGGCCTGCGAGCCGCCGCCCGAGGTGTCGACGCCCATCTTCGCCAGACCCGCGGTGATCTTCGTGGCCACGCTGTTGGCGAGCACCGCGCCCAGCACGGAGACGCCGATGGTGCCGCCGAGCGAGCGGAAGAAGGTGATCGCTCCACTGGCCGCGCCGAGCTCCGCGAGGGGCACGGTGTTCTGCAGCACCAGGACCAGGTTCTGCATCGACATGCCGACGCCCGTACCGATCAGGAACATGCCCGCGAAGACGTGCCACAGCGGCGTCTGGGCGTCGATCATCGACAGGCTCAGGAAGCCCAGCGTGAGGATGACGGTGCCGGCCACGATGAACGGCTTGACCTTGCCGCTCTTGGAGACCAGGCGGCCGGCGATCGTCGAGGAGAGCAGGACGCCCGCCATCATCGGGATGGTCATCAGACCGGCCTCGGTCGGGGTGTAGCCGCGGCCGATCTGCCAGTACTGGCCGAGGAAGACGGCGCCGCCGAACATGGCCACGCCCACCGCGAGGCTCGCGATGATCGCCAGTGCCGGGTCACGCCGCTTGACGACCTTCAGCGGCACGACGGGCTCGGCGACCTTCGACTCGACCAGCACGGCCAGGCCGAGGAGGACGACCGCGCCGCCGACCATGGCGCCGGTCTGCCAGGAGATCCAGTCGAACTCGTTGTCGACGAAGGTGACCCACAGCAGCAGCACGCTGACGCCGACGGCGATCAGGGTGGCGCCCAGGTAGTCGACCTTCGGCTTGTCTCCGCTGCGCTTCACCGCCGGCAGGTGCAGGGTGCGGGACAGGACGAGGAAGGCGATCGCGGTGAAGGGCAGCGCGAAGAAGAAGCACCAGCGCCAGCCGAGCCAGGAGGCGTCCGCGATGGCGCCGCCGAGCAGCGGGCCGCCGACCGTCGCGACGGCCATCACGCCACCGAGGTAGCCGTTGTACCGGCCGCGCTCCTTCGGGCTGATCATCGCGGCGATGATCACCTGGACCAGGATCTGCAGCGCGCCCATGCCCAGGCCCTGCACGGCGCGGAAGGCGATCAGGGTGCCGGTGTTCTGCGAGAAACCGGCGCCGAGCGAGGCGACGAAGAAGATGCAGATCGAGATCAGCAGCAGCGCCTTCTTGCTGAACAGGTCGGCGAGCTTGCCCCAGATCGGCGTGGACGCGGTCGAGGTCAGCAGCGTGGCGGTGACCACCCAGGTGTACTGCGACTGGGTGCCCTTCAGGGCGCCGATGATCTGCGGCAGGGCCACGGAGACGATCGTGCTGCTGATCATCACCACGAACAGCAGCATCAGAAGGCCGCTCATCGCCTTCAGGATGGACTTGTGGTCCATCGGGGCGGGACCCGCAGGCGGGGCAGCGGCTGTGGGATCGGCGACGGGCGCGCTCAAGAAGTCCTCCGGAGCAGGAGCAGAAGAAAAGGAATGCCCTCAGAGAAGGGGCGAGATACCCCCACGATACATGCACACTGTGCAAGTTTTCCCACTGGGCATTTTTCTTGCCATGGCCTTACCATTGCCGACGATGGACACCACCGATCGCAGCGCCGTCCCGGACAGCCCTCCCGGCCTGCGCGAACGCAAGAAGGCCGCGACCCGTGAGGCGGTGCACCGGGCCGCGCTGCGGCTGACGGTGGAGCACGGACTGGACCACGTGACGGTCGAGGCGATCGCCGACGAGGCCGGGGTCTCGCGCCGCACGTTCTCCAACTACTTCGCCACCAAGGAGGACGCCGTCCTCTGGGGGGAGGAGCAGCAGGCCGCCGCCCTGTTGCGCGCGGTCGCGGAACGGCCCGCGCAGGAGTCCCCCTGGACGGCCCTGCGGACCGCCCTGCACTCCTTCGAGCCCGGCCCCTTCTCGCCCGACCGGGAGACGATCACCCGCACCCGGCTCGCCCTGCGCCACCCCTCCCTGCTCGGCCGGCAGCTCGCCACCCACGCCGGCCTGGAGCAGGACCTGGCCCACGTCCTGGCCGAGCGGGGCGCCGAGCCGCTCCGCTCCCGCGTCCTGGCCGCCGGCTTCCTGGCCGCCATGCGGACCACCATGCGCACCTGGTTCGAGTCGGAGCACCCCGTCGAGCTGCTCGACCTCGCCGACGACGTCCTGCACCTCATGGGCCAGCCGTTCGACGGCCCCGACGCCGGGCGGGCGTGAGCCGCGCCTGACGGCGGCGTCCGGTCGGTGGGCGTCCGATCGGTGGCCGTCCGGTCGGTGGGCGTCCGATCGGACGGGTCGTCAACCGTCGTACGTGTGAACCACCCTGGCGCGCCGCGTCACGCGAATTCATGTATCGGCCACTCGGGCACCCTCGTTGCGTCATCGCCGGGGAGCAGCCTTCCGGATGTCCCAGCCCGACCTCCGAGGAGGCACCATGGCCGACCTGCACCCGTCCCGCAGAACCGTCCTGGGCCACGGCACCGCCGGGGCCGCCGTCCTGATGCTCGGCACCGGCCTGTGGAGCGCCGGCCCCGCCTGGTCCGCCCCCGCCGCGATCGACGACCCGTTCACCCTCGGCGTCGCCTCCGGCGACCCGCAGCCGGACGGCGTCGTGCTGTGGACCCGCCTGGCGCCCGACCCGTTCGCCGCCGACGGGCTGGGCGGCATGCCGCCCGCGCCGGTGCGCGTGGAGTACGAGGTCGCCGCCGATCCCCGTTTCCGCAAGGTGGTGCGCCGCGGCAGCGTGGTCGCCACCCCCGAGCTCGGCCACTCCGTCCACCCGGAGGTCGCGGGTCTCCTCCCCGACCGCGTGTACTACTACCGCTTCCGCGCCGCCGGGCACCTCTCCCCCGTGGGCCGCACCCGCACCACCCCGCCCGCCCACAGCAGGCCCGCCGAGCTGCGGTTCGCCTTCGCGTCCTGCCAGGCCTGGCAGGACGGGTACTACACGGCCTACGACCACATGGCCGAGGAGGACCTCGACTTCGTCGTGCACCTCGGCGACTACCTGTACGAGTCGGGCGTGCGCAGCAACCGGCGCGGCGTCACCACCGACCCGAAGTTCCACACCGAGACCTTCGACCTGGCCCGCTACCGCCTCCAGTACGCCCTCTACAAGGCGGAGGAGCCCCTGCGGAAGGCCCACGCCCGCTTTCCGTGGATCGTCACCTTCGACGACCACGAGGTGGAGAACAACTGGGCCGGCGACCTCTCCCAGGCCGACACCGAACCCGACCAGGACCCCGCCGTCTTCCGGCAGCGCCGCGCCGCCGCCTTCCAGGCCCTGTACGAGCACCAGCCGCTGCGCCACACCCAGATGCCGCACGGCCCCGACCTGCGGGCCTACCGCCGGCTCAATTACGGCCGCCTCGCCGACCTCACCATGCTGGACACCCGCCAGTACCGCGACGACCAGCCCGACGGCGACGGCGAGTCCGCCACCAGCACCGCCCGCTTCGACCCCGACCGCACCATCCTCGGCGCCCGGCAGCGCGACTGGGTGCTGGGCAACTTCTCGCGCTCGCCCGCCCAGTGGCAGATCCTCGGCAACCAGGCCCCCATGGGCCAGACCGACAAGGACCCCGGCCCCGCCGAACTGGTCTGGCTCGACCCCTGGGACGGCTACGTCGCCGACCGCAACCGCCTGCTCGCCGAGGCCGACCGGCGCGGCGTGCGCAATCTGGTCGTCATCACCGGCGACCGCCACCAGAACTACGCCTGGGACCTCAAGCGCGACTACCAGGACCCCGAATCCCCGACCGTGGGCGCGGAGTTCGTCGGCACGTCGATCACCAGCGGCGGCGACGGCGTGGACGTCGGCCCGGACGGCGAGACGTTCCTCGCCGCCAACCCGCACATGAAGTTCTTCAACTCCCAGCGCGGCTACGCCCGCGTCCACGTCGACCGGCGCCGCTGGACCACGGACTTCCGCGTCGTGCCCTACGTGCAGCAGCCGGGCGCCCCGGTCACCACCCGCGCGAGCGTGGTCGTCGAGGACCGGGTGCCGGGGGTGCAGGTCTGACCGCTGCGGGCCCGGCCCTGCGAAAAGCACTTCCCGGGGCACCCGCCGCGCACTAGGGTCGGTGGTCGCATCGCGTGCCGGCCACCGTCCGGGTGGAGCATGGAGGTGCCGGGATATGCCCGTTGGAGGCATACCTTGTCCGTTCAGTTGAACCACACCATCGTCCACGCCCGGGACAACCGGGAATCGGCCCGCTTCTTCGCGGAGCTGCTGGACCTCGAGATCACCGCCGAGTGGGGCCCGTTCGTGGCCGTCGAGCTCGACAACGGCGTCACCCTCGACTTCGCCACCGTCCCCGAGGACCACCTCGCCACCCAGCACTACGCCTTCCTCGTCTCCGAGGAGGAGTTCGACGCCGCGTACGCACGGATCACGGCCCGGGGCATCGAGCACTGGGCCGACCCGCGGCAGAGCCTGCCGGGGGAGATCAACCGCAACGACGGCGGCCGCGGCGTCTACTTCCTCGACCCGGCCGGCCACGCCATGGAACTGATCACGGTGCCGTACGGCGGCTGGAAGTGACGTCCGCCTCCCGGTGGACCACGCGGTAGGACACGGGGCCCGCGCGCCGGGCCGCCTCGATCACCCGTCACCCGACGGGCGTGACCGGCGGCCCGGCCCGCAGGGTCCGTCTCCGCGCGGCGGCTCAGCCGGTCACCATGCGGACGCCCAGGACGGCGATCAGGGTGCTGGAGGCCAGGGCGGTCGCCAGACGGCCGCGGTCGCCGGTGAGGACCCGCCCCAGCAGCGCGCCGCCCCCGGCCAGCAGCAGCTGCCAGCTCGCGGAGGCCGCGAACGCCGCCAGCACGAAGACGGCCCGCTCCACCGGCGCGGGATCGCCGGTGGCGTCGCCGCCGAGCACCAGGGCCGCGAAGTACACCACCGTCATGGGGTTGAGCAGCGTGATCCCCAGCAGCGTCAGGTAGGCCCGGACCGGACCGGCCGGACTCCCGCCTGCCCGGGTCGCGGCCCGCCGCGCGCGGTAGGCGCGCACGGCGCCGACGGCTCCCAGCGCCGCGAGGGCCAGCAGCACCAGCGCGGAGGCCCACCGGAGCGGGTCGGCGAAGGGCCGCACGAGCTCGGCGAGCGCGGTGCCGCCGAGGACGGCGAGCAGCGCGTACAGCCCGTCCGCCGTGGCCACTCCGAGCGCCGCGCAGGCGCCGGTGCGCGGCGTGGTCCGCGCGCTCAGTGTCACCAGGTACGCGCCGACCGCCCCCACCGGCACGGCGATGCCGTACCCCGCGAGCAGCCCGGCGACCAGGGCCCCGTTCACCCGCGTGGGCGGGTCGCTCCCGGCAGGCCGGCGGTCCGCTGCTGTCGGCCCCGCGCCGGTCGGGCGTCGGAGTGCGGCAGGGGGCGGGCGGTGGTCGCGTTCATGCGCAGATGGTCGGCCGCGGACACCGGGCCGCGCAACCACATTTCCGCGCCCCGCCGCCCACGCGGCACGCCGCCCGCTCAGGCCGGCGGGAAGTCGTCCTCCACCTCGTCCCTGGCCGTCGCTCCGGCGACCCACAGCGGCATCAGCAGGTGCGTGACCAGCACGGCGATCAGCACGGGTGCGGCGTAGGCCGTGGGGGCGGAGCCGAGAACGGCGCCCGTGCCGAGCAGGGCGGCCACGGCCGCCGGCAGCACCACCGTCATCGCCCGGTGGGCCAGCGCCTGGATCCGCGCCCTGTCGGCCGGCTGACGCTCGTCCAGGGCCCGGTCGCGCAGTTCGAGCAGGCCGCGGGTGGCGCTGTTGATCACCCCGGTGCAGAACATCCACGGGAGCACGAGCGCGGCCATCGGCGCGACGAGCCAGTACTGCTCCCGCTGTGCCAGGTACAGGTACGACATGAGCCCGCCGAGTGCCGCGGTGAGCGCCACGTGGGCGGCGACCACTCCCTTGCGGCGACGGGCCGACGCGTACAGGGCCCGCCCCTCGCCCCGGTTCATCAGGCGCACCATGGCCCGGTCGTAGCGCGTGAGCCGGCCGGTCGTCATCACTGCTTCCCTCCGTAGACCTCTTCGGTGAGCGGCTGGAACGGCTCCAGGGAGAACAGCGCCTCCACCGGCAACGCGAAGTACTTCGCGACCCGCAACGCCAGGTCGAGGCTCGGGTTGTACTGCCCCCGCTCGATGTAGCCGATGGTCTGGTGGTGCGCGCCCACGGCCTCGGCCAGCCCCTGCCGTGACTCCGGCCGTCGCGTCCGGGCAGGGGTGGCAAGGGAGGGCGCGGTGTCAGTCCGGCGAGGGCATGCCGTGCGCCTCCAGGGTGCGCAGGGCGAGGGACACGTCGAATGGCAGGATGGTCACCGCGATGTGCGGCAGGTGCGTCAGGCTGCGCGCCATCGACTCACCGGTCCCCCGGTGGAGCAGCTTGCCGAGCGCGCCGCTGTACATGCGTCGCGGCACCAGGACGGTCAGCGAGATGTCGCCCTCCCGCGTCGTCCTGACGGCCAGTTCCCGCATCGCGTGGCGCAGCCGGCGGTCCGGGCAGGCGACCAGTTCCAGGTCCACCGAGGTCGCCGACGTCGATTCCCAGAGGGCGGACAGCCGTCGCGCGCGCGTCTCGTCGATCGCGAAGTGCACCGCCCTGATCGTGTGGGGCCGCAGCTCGTGGGCGTACCGCAGGGCCTTCAGCGTCGCCAGGTCGAGCGCCTCGACCAGGACGAGGACGTGATGGTCACGCGCCCTGGGCCGGTCCGCGCCCTCGGGCAGCCGCTCCAGTGCGGCGGCCTCACGCCGGTACTCGCGGTTGATCCGCACCAGCCCCCACACCCCGACCGGGAAGACGACCACGACGAGCCACGCGCCCTCGGTGAACTTCGTGACCGCGAAGATCACCACCACGCCGGCCGAGGCGACCGCCGCCAGCACGTTGATCGCGATCTTGACCCGGCGCAGCGGTTCACGACGGCGAAGATGGTGGGTGGCCAGGCCCGCCCCGGCCATGGTGAAGGCGGTGAACACCCCGATCGCGTACAGGGCCACCAGCTTCTCGACGCTCGCGCCGGTGACCAGCAGCAGTGCCAGGGAGAGCACGGTGAGCACGAAGATGCCGTTGGAGAACGCCAGCCGGTGCCCACGCCTGGTCAGCACCCGGGGCAGGAACCGGTCCTGCGCGACGAAGTTCGCCAGGAACGGGAAGCCGGTGAAGGGCGTGTTGGCCCCGGTGTAGAGGATCAGGGCGGTCGCCAGTTGCACGAGGACCAGTCCCACCGTCCCCCAGGGCCCGTCACCGAAGGCGAGGTGGGCCTCCTGGGCGATGACCGTCGGGGTGCCGTCGGTGTAGGGGACCGCGTGGGTGAAGTAGGCCAGCACGGAGACGCCGAGCACCAGGACCGCGAGCACACAGCTCATGGCGACCAGGGTGCGGCGGGCGTTGCGGCCCTGCGGTTGCCGGAAGACGGAGACGCCGTTGGAGATCGCCTCGAGCCCCGTGAGGGAGGAGCCGCCGTTGGCGAAGGAACGCAGCACGATGAAGAGCGAGGCGCCCTGGAGCCAGCCGTCGCCGGGCGTGCCCAGCGGCACGACGCCGTCGGCCGTCAGGTCTGCGTGCGGCAGGGTGCCGGTGAGGCCGCGCACCGCGGCCACCACGAAGACGAGTCCCATGGCGCCCATGAAGAGGTAGGCCGGCAGCGCGAACGCCCGCCCCGCTTCGCGGATTCCCCGCAGGTTGCCGTAGGCGAGCAGCAGGACGACCGCCACGGACACGGGCTGTTGCAGGTGGTCCAGGCCGCTCCATCCGCCGCCCACCAGATGGGCCAGCGAGATCAGCGCGTTGGTTCCGGCCGACACCTGGACGGCGACGGTGACGACGTAGTCGACGAGCAGCGCCACCGCGGCGACCTGCGCCACGTTCGGCCCGAAGTTCTCCCGGGCCACCACGTAGGAGCCGCCTGCCCGCGTGTAGATGGTGAGGACGTCGCTGTAGCAGAGCGTCAGAAGCAGCAGGACCAGGAGAATCGCCCCGGTCACCGGCATGACCACCGTGAAGGCGGCCGTCCCCACCACCGGCGCCAGGACGCGCAGCATCTGCTCGGTGCCGTAGGCCGACGAACTGATGCAGTCGGAGGCGAGCACGCCGAGAGCCGTGCGGTTGCTCAGCTTCTCCTCGCCGATCCTCTCCGCCGTCAGCGGTCTGCCGAGCAGGCCACGCTTGACGCGGTACACCACCTGATCGAGGGTCATGCCTCCATCCAAGCGGCAGGCGGTGACGCGGCCGTGGAGGCACCACAGCGATCTCCGCACACGACCCGCGCCAGCGCCGGCCCGCCCCGCCCCGCCCCGCCCCGGGTGTCGACGTCCGGTGGCCTGGGACCGGGTCCGGAGGGCGGCGCGTCAGGCCGGCGTGGTCGCGGGGACCTCCGCGGTCTCCCAGGTGAAGCCGTCCGGGTCGGTGAACGGGGTGCCCGTGGCGCCGAGGGCGAGGCGGTGCGAGCCGCCGCCGTCGGCCGGGAGGCCGAGGTCCTTGGCGAGCCCGGGGCGCTTGTACAGGGCGAGCTTGACGGGGAAGGCGTCCCCGGCGGCGAACTCGGCGTACTTGCCGCCGAAGCTGCGGGCGACGGTCAGGCCCCGCTCGGCGTAGAACCGCTTGGTCGCCTTCACGTCCTCCACCCCGAGGAGCAGGACCACGTCGTCGATCTCCCGGGTGGCCGGGCCGGTGTCCTTCTTCTCGGAGGTGGCGACCTTCCAGACCGTGCCGTCCGGCGCCTGGACGACGCCGCCGTAGCCCCACAAGGACTTCGCGGCCGGCTTCAGCACCGTGGCGCCCGCCTCGACGGCGGCGTCGAGGAAGCCGTCCACGGTGGCGGGGCGGGAGACGGTGAGCGCCAGGGTGAAGCCGCGGAAGCCGGTGGAGGGGGCGTCGCAGGCTCGCAGGCGGATGTACCGCGCCACGCCGAAGGCGTCGTAGAAGCGGCGGGCGGACGCGACGTCGTCCACCTCGAGGGTGACGGAGGCGAGGGACAGGGACGTGGGGGACGCGGTGGTTGTCATGTGCTCCACGCTAGGGGCGCGACCCCCGCCGGGGCTTCTCGAATCCTGACCGGTCCTCGACCGCCGGAGCCGTTCCCTCCTGGCCTAGGGTGTCGCCCCATGACGTTGCTGATCGTCGGCGCCGGCGGATACCTCGGCTCCGAGCTGGCGCGGCAGGCGACCGCCTCCGGACGGCCGGTCGCCGGGACCTTCGCCACCCGCCCCGGCTCCCTGCCCGGCGTCGCCTGGCTGCCGCTGGACCTGCGCGAGCGGTCCGCACTCGACCGGGTGCTCGACGAGGTGCGCCCGGACACCGTGGTCAACGCGGCGTACCGGCAGGCGGACTGGGGCGTCACCGCGGAGGGCGCCGTCCGGGTCGCCATGGCCGCGGCGGAGCGGGGCCTGCGGTTGGTGCACGTGTCCAGCGACGCGGTCTTCTCCGGCGCCCGGGTCCACTACGACGAGGGCGCCGCCCCGGACCCGACCACCCCGTACGGGGCGGCGAAGGCCGCCGCCGAGACCGCCGTCCGTCTGCTCACGCCCACCGCGGCCGTGGTCCGCACCTCGCTGATCCTCGGCGACGGCGACTCCGGGCACGAGCGGCTGGTCCACGACCTGGCCGCCGGACGCCGTGACGGCGTGCTCTTCACCGACCAGGTGCGCTGTCCGGTCCACGTCGCCGACCTCGCCGCGGCGCTCCTTGAGCTGACGGAGCGGGCGCACTCGGGGACCTTCCACGTCGCGGGGCCGGACGCGGTGAGCCGTCACGAACTCGGTCTCCTGATCGCCCGGCGCGACGGCCTGGACCCGGCGGCGGTGCCGGCCGGCCGGCGCGCGGACGTCGACGGCGCGGGCCCGGCGGACGTCCGCCTGGACGGCGGGGCCACCCGGCGCCTGCTGCGCACCCGGGTGCGCGGCGCCACCGAGTTCCTGGCCCCGGGCGCCTGAGCCATGGCAGAGCCAGGAGCCCGGACCCCGTAGCCCGCCGTCACTCGCGGGGGTCGAGGCGCATGGTGGTGGAGCGGGCCGGCTCGGTGAGGATGGTCTCCAGCGAGGCCGGGTACGCCTCGTACTTGGCGTAGTAGGCGGCGTCCACGCGGTCGTTGAGCCGGGGGTCGGCGTCGACGACCGTCACGTCCTTCTCCACGCCGCCCGCCCGGATGCGGCCCTGGTGGCGGGCCCGGGTGCCCCGGTACCAGCGCGAGCCCGGCCCGTAGACCGACCGGACGTAGACGTCGTCGCCGTCGCGGACCACCCAGATGGTGCGCCAGTCGCTCAGCGCGCCGTCCTCGCCGACGGAGGCGATCTCGAGTTCTTCCGCTTCGCCGATGCCCGCGAGTTCGGTGCGGGTCCAGGTGGTCATCACGTCTCGGCTCCTCGCTGGGGTTCGGTCGCGCCTGATCCCAGCGGAACGGCTCACCGCGGCGCACGCCACCGGTGGGCGTCCGGACGGACCAACACCCGGTCCGTCCGGACACCGCCGGCTCACCACCACCGGCTCGGCACGGCTCACCGCCGGCTCATCAGCCGCTCATCAGCGGCTCATCGCGCGGTCAGCAGAGCGGGACGCCCGGCAGCTGGGCCGAGGGGTGGTCGATGTAGATGTTGGAGACGAAGCCGTTCTGGTCGCGCAGCTTGCTCCACCAGTTGTTGGTGTAGCCCTCCGCGTTGACCGTGTCGCCCTGCTTCTGGCAGACCACCCACACCGAGGTCGGCCCGCTCAGCGTGGCGACCACCGGCGCGCTCAGCCGCGCGTCGGAGCGGACGTTGACCCCGCTCCCCCAGGTGTTGAACGCGGCTCCGCCGCTCCCGCCGCAGCCGTTGTCGCTGGTCAGGTAGGCCTGGTTGTAGGAGCCCGGGTAGGACAGCCCGGCGCCGTTGATGACGATGTTCTGCCCGGTGCCGTTGTACAGCTGCTCGTAGTGGATGTGCGCCCCGGAGGAGTTCCCGGTCGAGCCGGTGGTGCCGATCTGCTGACCCTGGCTCACGTAGGCGCCGCTCGGCACGGAGTACGCCGCGAGGTGGAAGTAGTAGGTGCGCCAGCCGCCGCCGTGGTCGATGACGATGTAGTTGCCGGCGCCGCTCGCCTGGTAGTAGCGGGTGGCCGTGCCCGCGGCGGAGGCCAGGACCGGGGTGCCGGCGGTGGCGCCGCCGTCGGCGCGGACGAAGTCCAGGGCGCGGCGGACCTCGGCGGAGTGGTGGCTGTACGTCCAGCGCTGCCCGCAGGGGTACGGCGCCTTGAAGTTGGGGGCGGCGGCGACCGCGTCCGCGGCGGCCTGGGCCGGGGAGGCGGAGAAGCCGGTGAGGGAGAGCAGCACGACGGCGATCAGTGCGGGGAGGCGTCTGAGCAGGGACACGTTGCTCCTCGGATGGGGGGACGCCGCGGAACGCGACGCACGACGCCCGGAACCTAGGGCCGCCGTGCCGCCCCCGGCAAGGCTGGTACAGGCCTTCTCCGCCCGTGCCGCGCTCCTTGCTGTTATATGACTGACCGATCATCAGCCATCCCTGTCCCGGTCCACCCATAAGGCGCGCTTTGACGCCGTCAAATTCCTTCGGTTACTGTCACCGCCCAAGTGGACAGTTCTGGTGGACGGATCGCCGGAACAGTACGGCGCACAGACGTACCGACGTACCGACGTACCGACGTACAGCCGGAAGTACAGAGTGAGGACGGTGGCCCGATGTCGGCCTCGGAGACCGGCGGCGCCCTGAGCCGCCGCAGACTGCTCAGCCTTTCCGCGGCCGGCGCCGGTGTGCTCGCCGCGTCGGGGCTGCTCGGGGCGTGCGCGCCGCAGGCCGCCGACCAGGGCGGTTCCGGCAAGGGCGGGGCCGGGGGCACGGACGGGCCGGTCGGCGAGCTGACCTTCGCGCTGCCCTCCTCCATCTCCTCGCTGGACGTCGGCCGCGAGTCCGGCGTGCTGAACTACCTGGTGGCCACCCTCGTCCAGGAGTCCCTGCTGTCGGTGACCCCGGCCGGCGACCTCGGGCCCGGCCTGGCCACCTCCTGGAAGCAGCCGGACGCCAGGACCTACGTGTTCACGCTGCGCCGGGGCGTCGTCTTCAGCGACGGCACGCCCTTCACCGCCGCCGACGTGGTCGCCTCCATCGAGGAGATCCGCGACCCGGAGAACGCCTCCGTGCTCGCCTACGCCTTCGCCGGGGTGAAGTCGGTCGAGGCCACCGGCCCGCACGAGGTCACCGTCCGCCTGAAGGCCGCCGACGGCGCCTTCCTGTGGAGCGTCGCCCCCGGCTGCCTGCCGGTCGGCAGCGAGAAGTTCCTGCGCGCCCACCGCGGGAAGATCGGGACCGAGAAGACCCTGCTGCTGGGCACCGGCGCCTACCGGATCACCGAGTTCGCCGCCGACAGCCACGTGCTGCTGGAGAGCAACCCGCGCTGGTGGGGCGAGAAGCCCGCCGTCTCGAAGCTGAAGCTCTCCTTCGTGCCGGACGCCGGCACCCGCCTGGTGGCCATGAAGTCCGGCGAGGTGGACGGCGCGCTCGCGCTGGCCTCCGACGAGACCAAGGGCTGGGCGTCGGCCGCCGAGGTGGCCTACACCGCCGACCGTTCCGTGGTCTCGCTGGCCTTCGACACCTCCAAGGCCCCCTGGGACGACCCACACGTGCGCCGCGCCGTCGCCCACGCCGCGGACCGCGAGGGCATGGTCGAGGGCATCCTGCAGGGCAAGGCGGAGATCGCGAACGCGCTGGTCTCGCCGGCCATGTGGGGCGACCTGCTGCCCGAGAAGAAGGTGCGCGCCGCCTACGCGCAGATCCCGGAGTACTCCTTCGACCTGGACCGGGCCCGTGCGGAGCTGGCGAAGTCCGCGCACGCCGACGGCTTCGCCGCCGAGCTGCACTACCCGGCGAGCGGCCCCCAGGTCGGCAAGGCCGCGCTGGCACTGGCCGACTCGCTCAAGAAGCTCGGCATCACCCTGAAGGTCAAGGAGATCACCCTCGAGGCCTGGGTGAACGAGCTCGGCTCCGGCAAGCAGCCGCTGCAGTTCCTCTGGTACTTCCCGGTCACCGGCGACCCGGCGGAGCTGGCCGACGCCTATCTGAACGCCGCCGCCACGGCGACCAACATCGCCCACTACGACGAGCCGGCCATCAACAAGGCCCTCGACGGGGCGAAGACCGACACCGACCCGGCCGGCCGCGGCGAGAAGCTGCTGACCGCGGTCACCACGGCCGCCGCGGACCTGCCCTACCTGCCGCTGTGGTGGGCGCAGACCGCGACCGCGCTCTCCCGGGACATCGTCCTGGAGCAGCCCGGCCCGTTCGCCTTCGTCGGCCCCTGGGCGACCCGGATCCGCAGGGCCGCCTGAAACCGCCGGCCCCCGGCGGCTCCCTCCTGACCGGTGGGCGGGGACGACGGCCCCCGCGCCGTCCCCGCCCACCTGCTCGCTCCCGCACCGAACACGGACCCCTCATGCCTCGCCCCGCCGCCCCTCCCCCGCCCTCCGACCGCCCCACGGCACGTGTCGTGCGGCGGGTGCGGGAGGCCATGCTGCGGCTGGTCCACCCGGCCGAGGCCCGTCTCAGTCCCGACGGGACCACGGTGGCGGTCACCGCCATGGGGCCCGACCACACCTCCCTGGTGCTCGCACCGGTGGCCGACGGCTCCGCGGCGGGCGACGGCCACACGGAGGCACACCACACGGCGGCCGCCCACACGGTGGTGGGGGACACGGAGGCCGGCCACATGGTCTGGCGCCACACCCCCCGCTGGCTGCCCGACTCCCGCACCCTGCTGCACGTGGCGCACCCCGCGGACGCCGCGGACGCCACGGACGCCGACGACTCCGCGGACGCCGCCGACCCTGCGGACCCCTCGGCCGCCGACGACTCCGCGGACGCCTCCCGCCACCCGTACCTGGCCCTGCTCGACATCGTCACCGGAGAGACGCGCACCCTGCTGCGCGCCCCCGGTGAGGTGGAGGACCTGCTGCTCTCCGACGACGGGACGCGGGCGCTGCTGCTCACCGCGGACGACGGCGCGGAGCGCGACGGCATGAGCCTGGGGCTGCCGGTGCGGCTGGGCCCGCGGCCCGACCCCGAGCGGTTCGCCCCCGGTCTGGGCATGCGCCGCCTGCACCTGGTGGAGCTGGCCACCGGCACGCTCCACGAGGTGGGGCCCGTGGGGCTGACGGTCTGGAACGTGGCCTGGCGCGGCGGCGACCTGGCGGTGGCCACCGTCTCCGAGGACACGCTGCCCTCCGGCTACTACGAGGCCCGTTTCGCCGCCCTGGACCTGACCGCCCGCACCGCGCGCACCCTGTACGAGCCCGAGGGGCAGCTCACCGCCCCCGCGCTCGACGCCGACGGGCGGCGCGCCGCGGTCGTGGAGGGCATCTCGATCGTGGCCGGCCGCCCCCTGGTCGTCGACCTGGCGACGGGCGACGTCAAGCGCCCGGCCGCGCTGGAGGACGTCACCTGGCTGGAATTCGCCGCTCCGCGTCACCGGGGCGCGGTCCCGGCCCCGGCAGGAGCCGCCCCTGCCCCGGGGAACACCGCTCCGGACCCGGCGGGCGTCGCCGCCGCGGACCTGTGGCACGCCGGCTGGGAGGGCTCCGGCTCCCGCGTCGGGCGCACCACGCCCGGCGCCCCGGGCTGGGGCGGCCCGGTCACCCTCACCGGCCCCGGCTTCACCCCTGCCCTCTCGCTCAGCGCCGACGGCCGCACCGCGGCCACCGTGCTGGACGCGCCCGGCCGCCCCGCCGAGGCCGTCGTCGCCGCCACCGGCGGCCCGGGCGCCTGGAGCTGGCGTCCCGTGACCTCGCTGAACGCCGGGCTGCGCGTCGACGGCTTCCGCACCACCGCCACCGGCTGGACCTCCGCGGACGGCACCCGGGTGGACGGCCTGCTGCTGGAGAGCGACCCGCCGTCCTCCCCCGCCGGCCCGCGCCCGCTCGCGGTACTGCTGCACGGCGGACCGTCCTGGCTGTGGACCACCTCCCACGCCCCCGCCGACGTGCTGGGTCTGGCCCCGGCGCTCGCCGCCGCCGGGTACCTGGTGCTGCTGCCCAACCCGCGCGGCAGCAGCGGGCGTGGCCTCGACCACGCCCGTGCCGTGGTCGGCGACGTCGGAGGCGGCGACCTCCAGGACGTGCTGTCCGGCGTCCGTCACCTGACCGCCACGGGCCAGGCCGACCCGGACCGCGTCGCGGTGCTCGGCCACAGCTACGGCGGGCACCTCGCCGCGCTGGCCGCCGCCCGCACCGACCTGTTCCGCGCCGCCGTGGTGGTGTCCGCGCCGTCCGACTGGGTGAGTTTCCGCGACACCAGCAACATCGGCGGCGGCTACGACGACGCCTACCGCATCCGCCCCGAGGCCCGGGAGCGCTCCGCGGTCACCGCCACGGGAGGGTCCGGCACCCCCACGCTGATCGTGCACGGCGCCGAGGACCGGGTCACCCCCGTGGGCCAGGCGCACCAGCTCTACCGCTCGCTGCGCCGCGCCGGACGGGCGCCCGTGGAGCTGTACGTGTACCCGGACGAGGGCCACGAGTTCACCGACCCGGCACGGGTGCTGGACGCAGTCGCCCGCGCCGAGGCGTGGCTGGCGCAGCACCTGGGCGGCCCGGGCCACCGCGCCGGCGGCGACAGCGGCACCGACGCCGCCGACGCCGCCTCCGGTGGCCACGCCGGTTCCGAGGGGGGCCACCGATGACCGCCCGGTACGTCCTGCGCCGGCTCGGCGGCACGCTCGCGCTGCTGTTCGTGCTGTCCGTCGCGGTGTTCGCGCTCCTCCAGGCCGCCCCGGGCGACCCGGCGCGCACCCTGCTCGGCCCCCGCAACGCCACCCCCGACGCGCTCGCCGCGGTCCGCGCCCGGCACCACCTCGACCAGCCGTTCGTCGTCCAGTACCTGCGCTGGGCGGGCGACGCGCTCCGCCTGGACCTCGGCACCTCGATCCGCACGGGCGCGTCGGTGGCCGCCACCATCGGGGGACGGCTCGCACTCACCGGACAGCTGGTGGGGCTCGGCCTGGCGATCTCGCTGCTGCTCGGCGTCCCCGGCGGCGTCCTCGCCGCGCTGCGCCGGTACCGGACGACGGACCGCGTCGTGCAGACGACCTCGCTGGTCGCGCTGTCCACCCCGGCCTTCGCCGGCGGCCTGGTCCTCATCTACGTCTTCTCGCTCATGCTCGGCTGGTTCCCCGCCTACGGCCCCGGAGAGGGCGGCGACCGTCTGTCCCACCTGGTGCTGCCGGCGGTGGCCCTGGCGCTCAGTGTGACGGCGGTGCTGCTCAAGCTGACCCGGGCCGCGGTGATCCGCGAACTCGACAAGGAGCACGTGGCGTTCGCGCGGGCCCGCGGGGTCGCCGAGCGGCGGATCCTCGTCCACTACGTGCTGCGCGGCGCGCTGGTGCCGGTGCTCACCGGCGTCGGGCTGGTCGTCGCCTACCTGCTGGCCGGGACGGTGATGGTGGAGCAGGTCTTCGCGCTGCCGGGACTCGGCTCCCTGCTGGTCGACTCGGTGACGTACCGCGACGTGCCGCTGGTGCAGGCGGAGGCTCTGCTGATCGCCGTGCTGGTCTGCCTGGCGGGGCTGCTCACCGAGCTCGCCCAGCCGCTGGTCGACCCCCGGCTGCGCCCCGCCCCCGCCGCGCCGTCGCGCCCGACGAAGGAACGCCGATGACCTCGCTGCGAGCCCGGGCCCGAGCCCGGGCGGGAGCCCGACCGCGAGCGCGCGGTACGGCCGGGCCCGGCACAGGTGGCCCGCGGCGCACCCGCCTCGTCCGGCCGATGACCGCCCTGAGCCTCGTGCTGGCCGTGCTGTTCCTGGCGGCCGCCGCGTTCGGCCAGGCGCTGCTGCCCCACTGGGACGCCCAGGACATCACCGCCGGCGCCCGGATGCCCGGCGACGGCCACCTGCTCGGCACCGACGACCTGGGCCGCGACATCGCGAGCATGGTGATCGCCGGGGCGCGCTCCACCCTGACCGGCGCCGCGCTGGTCGCGCTGGGCTCGATGCTGATCGGCAACGTGCTGGGGCTCCTCGCCGGCTACCTCGGCGGGTGGACGGACGTGCTGGTGCGCCGCTGGGCCGACCTGCTGCTGGCCGTTCCCGCCCTCCTGGTCACCCTGGTGGTGGCGGGCATCGGCGGCGGGGGCTGGACCCTGGCCGTGTGCGCGCTGGTGGTGCTGACCTCGCCCTCCGACATCCGCCTGGTGCGTACCGCCGTGCTGGAGCAGCGGCACCTGCCGTACGTGGAGGCCGCCGAGACGCTGGGGCTGCCGCGGCGCACCGTGATGCTGCGGCACATCTGGCCCAACACCCTGCCGGTGGTCGTCGCCAACACGCTGCTCAACTTCGCGGGGGCCGTGGTCGCGCTGAGCTCGCTCTCCTTCCTGGGCCTGGGCGTGCCGCCCGGCGCACCGGACTGGGGGCGGATGCTCTCCGAGAACCGGAACCTGCTGTGGACCAACCCGAGCGCGGCGCTCGCGCCCGCCGCCCTCATCGTGCTGTCGGCCGTCGTGCTCAACCTGCTCGGCGACCGCGTCCTGGAGGCCTTCTCCGAGCGAGGCAGATCGTGACGACCACCCACGCCCCCCACGCCACCCGTGACGCGGTGTCCGCGCCGCTCCTCGAGGTCGACGGCCTGTCCGTGACGGCGGGCTCCGGCGGCGGAGCCGTCGTCGTCGACGGGGTGTCGCTGACCGTGGCGCCCGGCGAATGCGTGGGCATCGTCGGTGAGTCCGGCAGCGGGAAGTCCCTCACCGTCCGGGCGGTAGCCGGGTTGCTGCCGCCGGGCCTCGAGGTCACCTCCGGGGCGGTCCGGCTGGGCGGCGAGGAGGTCCTGGGCCTGGCGCCCAGGGCCCGTGCCGCGCTGCGCGGGCGGCGGATCGCGCTGCTGCTGCAGGACCCGTTCGCGATGCTGCACCCGCAGCTCACCTGCGGCCGGCAGATCGCCGACGGGCTGCGCGGCCTCGACGGCCGGAGCCGTGCCGTGCGTGCGGCGCGGCGGGCCGAGGTGGAGCGGCGCCTGGTCGAGGTGGGGCTGGACCCGTCGGTCGCCGACCGCTTCCCGCACGAGCTCTCCGGCGGCATGCTCCAGCGGGTGGCCACGGCGGCGGCGCTGGCCGGCGATCCGGAGCTGCTGATCGCCGACGAGCCGACCACGGCGCTGGACACCGCCACCCAGGCCGCCGTCCTGGACCTGCTGGGCGGGCTGCGGCGGGACCGGGACATGGGCCTGATCCTGATCACGCACGACCTGCGGGTCGCGTTCTCCGCCTGCGACCGGGTGCACGTGCTGTACGCCGGGAAGGTCGTCGAGCACGGCCCCTCGCACCGGCTGGGCGGCGCCCCCCGGCACCCGTACACGGCGGCCCTGCTGGCCTCCGAGCCCTCCGCCCACGAGCGGCGACCCCGCCTCGCCACCCTCCCCGGTTCCGTCCCCGCGCCCGGCGAACGCGGCCCCGGCTGCCCGTTCGCCGACCGCTGCGCCTTCGCCGTGGACGTCTGCCGCACCACGCCGGTGTCCCTCACCCCCGTCCCTCCGGGCCCGGCCGCCCTCGGCGCGACCGCGTGCCTGCGCGCCGACGAGCTGGGGCCGCTCGGGCCGACCACGACGGCGGACGGCGCGGCGGCCGGCACAGCGGCGAACGCCACACCGGCGAACGGCGCGACAACGAACGGCACTGCGGCGAACGGCGAGGCGGCGAACGGCGCGGGACCCGACGGGGAGGATCCCGCGCCCCACGCCGCCGCACCCGACCCCGACGCCGCCCTGGTCGTGCGGGAGGTGGGACGCCGGTTCGGGTCCGCGGCCGGTGACGGCGGGCGGCACGCCCTCGCGGACGTGTCGCTGACCGTGCCCGCCGGCGAGGTGACCGCCCTGGTGGGGCGCTCCGGCTCCGGCAAGACCACCCTCGCGCGGATCGTCATCGGCCTGGAGTCCTTCGACGACGGCGCCGTCCGCACCGGCCCGGTCGACCTCCCCCGCGGGCGGCGGCCCTCCACCGCGGACCGCCGCCGGATCGCCGCGCACGCGCAAATCGTCTTCCAGGACCCCTACGCCTCGCTGAGCCCGCTGCGCACCGTCGGCGCCACCCTCCGCGAGGCCCTGGACGCCGCCCGGCGCGGCGGCCGCGGCGGCACGGACACCGTCGGGTCGCTGCTGGCCAGGGTCGGCCTGCCCGAGCGGTACGCCGACCGGCGCCCCGCGGCCCTCTCCGGCGGCGAGCGTCAGCGGGTGGCGGTGGCGAGGGCGCTGGCCGCCCGGCCCCGGCTGCTGATCTGCGACGAGTCCGTCGCCGCGCTCGACGTCTCGGTGCAGGCGCAACTGCTCAACCTGCTCGACGAGTTGCGCCGCGACCAGGGTTTCGCGGTGCTGTTCATCACCCACGACCTCGCCGTGGTGCGGCAGATCGCCGACCACGTCGCGGTGCTGCACGACGGCCGTCTCGTCGAAACCGGGCCCGCCGCACGGGTGTTGGACGCACCCGAGCATCCCGAGACCCGTCGGCTGCTCGCCGCCGTCCCCGCCCCACGGTAGAGTTCGGCACCCGGCGCGACACCCTGCTCCACCCCCTGACCTGCGACGACCGAGGAGGCCGACGGTGACCGGCACGACCACCCCGGCCGCGGTCCCGCACCAGGCCGAGGCCCGGACCGCCTCCGGTGCGCCGGCCGCGTCCGGCACCCGCGCCTCGCTCGCGGGGAACGTCAACCGGCGCCGTCTGGCACGGGGGTTGAGTTTGCGGGAGCTGTCGGCGGCGACCGGGGTCAGCAAGGCGCTGCTGTCGCAGATCGAGCGCGCCGAGGCCAACCCCACCGTCGACGTGCTGGTCCGGATCGCCGAGGCGCTGGAGACCACCTGCGACGAGCTGCTGCGCCGCCCGCTGCTGCACCCGGAGATCGTGCGCGCCGCCGATCTGCCCGAGCCGCCCGGCGAGACCTCCGTGAACCTGCTCTTCGCCGGTCACGAACCGGGCCGCGTGGAGCTGTACCGCACCAGCCTGCACCCGCACGCGCAGAGCCAGTTGAGCTCGCACGGGGCGGGGTCGGTGGAGTACGTGGTGGTTCTCTCCGGCGAGGTCACCCTGACCGTGGACGGACGGCCCTACCGCCTCGCCACCGGCGACAGCGCCCGCTTCTCCGGCCTGAGCAGCCACTTCTACAGCACCGACGCGGCTCCCGCGGTCACTCTCACCATGGTCGGCCACCCGCGCCACTGACCCACCCGCGGTGAGCCCCACCGGTCCCACCGGGCCGGGCGGTCCCGCCTTCGCGCACCCGGGGACAGCCCGGCGCCCGCCCTCGCACCCTCAGGGCCGGACCAGCGCGGCGGCCCGGCGCCGGGCCCACAGCAGCAGCACCGCCGCGACCGCCCAGCAGGCCGTCGTCCTGCCGACGCCGACAGCACCGGGGCCGCCGAGGAGCACGGTCACCGTGGTGACGCCCACCAGAGGGCCCACCGCGTGCCACAGCAGGGCCAGCCCCGGACCGGTTCCGGCCAGCGCGGCCGACCCGTACAGCAGCGCGGTGCGGGTGGGCGGCCGGTAGGCGCTCACCAGCCCGGCGGCGACGAGCACCGGCACGGCTCCGGCGACGACCGGCAGCGCGCCGGGTCCGCCCGTCACCAGCGCGAGGACCGCGCCCGCGACCGTCAGCACGGCCGTCGGCACCACCGCGTGCGCCGCCACCGTCCGCTCGAACGGCCGGGGCGACCAGGCGGCCCGGCGGGGGTCGTCGCCGTCCAGCCGGGCCGGTTCCAGGAGCCGGGCGCACGCGCCGTAGGCCGCCGCGCCCGCGGCCGCCGCCGTCAGCGTCCCGGCGCCGGCCCCGGCGGCGGCCGCACCGGCCGCGGCGACCAGCAGCAGGGCCACCGCCGAGGCGGTCCGCCGCGGCACGGCCGCCAGGGCCACCGCGTCCCGCCAGACCACCAGCAGCCGCGGGAACCGCGGGGCGTGGAGCCGGCCGGCCCACCGGGCGGTCCTCCCCCGGGCCCTCGCCTCCCGTGAGCGGGCCGTGGCCAGGCGCACCACACGCGGGTCCGCGGCGAGGACGCCGGCCAGCACCCCGCCCGTGGCACCGGCCCTGGCCCGCAGCGACCCGGCGGGGATCCCGCCCAGGCACCGCACGGCGAGCCACAGCGCCACGGCGGTGGCCGACACCAGGAGGAACACCGCCACCGGCCAGAGCGGGGCCGTCCCTCCCACCGCCGCCAGGACCGGCTGCGCCGCCCAGCCCCAGGGGCCTGACCACAGTTCGGCCGTCTCCAGCCACCGCACCCTGCTCCCCCGGGCGGCGGCCACCGTCTGCACGGCCACCCCCAGCAGCGCCGTCACCGCCCACGGGGTGAGCCGGTGGACGGCACGGGCCGCCCGGCGTGAGCGCTGGACCGTCGCCGCCGCGGCGACGGCGAGCAGGGCCGTGCAGACGGCGGCGCCCGCGCACGCCGCCGTCAGCGGCCCCAGCGCGCCGAGACCGGTCGCCGCGAGCGCGGCGGCCCCGGCGAGTGCCGACAGCAGCCCGGCGGCCGTCCAGAGAGCGGCCGACAGCGCGAACCACGGCAGCAGCACCGTCCGCCGGCGCACCGGCAGGACCAGCAGCCAGTCGACGTCCGGCCCCGGCGGCGTGACCGGGCCCCGCCACAGCGCGTCGCGCAGCGCCGCCCACAGGGCCCAGGCGGCCGCCGTCGCGAGCCCCGCGGGCAGCACCGCCTCGACCACGGCGGCGTGCGCGGCGAACGGCCGCCGTCGCACCTCGGCGAGCAGCCCCGCCACGAAGAGGCCGTACCACCCGGCGAGCAGCACCAGTGCCGTGTAGGCGCGGGAGACGAACCGCCGCGCGCCCTCCGCCCCGCGCCGCGCCCTGAGCCAGGCCCGCACCTCGGCCGTCCGGTCCTCGTGGGGCGCCCCCGCCCACTCCGGGCTCCCGCCCCACGGCATGACCGGGGCCGGGCCGGTCACCGCCGCGCCCCGGCGAGCACCTCGTCCGCGGGCCCGTCCGCGACCACCTCTCCGTCCTCCAGCAGCACGACCCGGTGCGCGGCCCGGGCGAGCTCGAGGTGATGGGTGGCGTAGAGGACGGCCGTGCCGTGTTCGCCCTGGGCGCGCACGATGCCGGCCAGGCGGCTTCGGGCGCCGGGGTCGAGCCGCTGTTCGGGTTCGTCGAGCACCAGCAGGTCGCGCGGGCGCAGCAGCGCGGCGGCCAGCAGGAGGGACTGGAGCTGTCCGGAGGACAGGGCCGCCGGGACCGAGTCGCCGTGCCCGTGGAGCCGGAGGTCGCGCAGGACGGCGTCGATCTCCTCCGGCGCGACCGCGTGGGCGACGGCGACCAGCTCCAGGTGCTGGCGCACGGTGAGGTCGGGGTACCAGCTCGGGGTGTCGGCGACGACGGCCACCCGGGCCCGTATTCGCGGGTCGTCCTCGGTCATCGGCGCCCCGTCGAAGGCGACCTTTCCGGCGTCGGGGCGCTCCCGTCCGGCGGCGATCCGCAGCAGCGTCGACTTGCCGGACCCGTTCGGTCCCATCAGCGCGACGCGTTCCCCGCGGGCGACCTCCAGCCCGACGGCGCGCAGCGCGACCCGTTCGCCGTAGCGGCGGCTCACTCCTGTGGTCCTCAGCAACACCACCGCTCCCACCCCTGTCACTCCTCCCCCGCCGGGTGCCCCCACCGGCGACGCACGACGATCATGACACCCCGCGGAGGCGGCGCGGACAGGAGACACGGATCACTCCGGGGCCCGCCGTTCGCCCATCGCCCCTCCACCTGTGCTACGGTCGCAGAAGTTGCAGTTTTGGTTCCCAGAGGCTTCGAGTGCTCTCCCGACCCTTTCGTCGACGAGCACTCTTTTTGTTTTCGGCAGTCTCACCGCTTGCCGGACATCTCCGGACGGGAAATCATCGCAGCGACTCCGGTTCCACACGGTGTGGATCCGGGCACTGCCCCAGAAGGAGATTCAATATGGCATCTGGCACCGTGAAGTGGTTCAACTCGGAAAAGGGTTTTGGCTTCATCGAGCAGGACGGCGGCGGCCCCGACGTCTTCGCCCACTACTCGAACATCGCCACCTCCGGCTTCCGTGAGCTTCAGGAGGGCCAGAAGGTGAACTTCGACGTCACGCAGGGCCAGAAGGGCCCGCAGGCCGAGAACATCGTTCCTGCCTGACGCCGACACGTACGACGGACTGGGGCCCGCACGCTTTGGGGTGCGGGCCCCAGTCCCGTGCTTTTTGGCACCACCGGGCGGCCAGGCGTCACGCCGCCGCCCACCCCGCACGGACGCCTCTGCGACGGAGATTCACCTCCCGTCCACGTCCGGCTCATTCTTCCGGCGCAGTCGCCCGCCCTTTTTCCGGCCGGCCCCCTGTGCGCCCGTTCACCGGCTCAGTATTGCGAATACCCGCATGGCGTTCATCCGCCCGGGGGAATTCCTCGATACGTGTGCCGCATCGAGGAAGGTTCCGCATGAACCGCACCACACGTACCAACGGCTCGCGTCCCGACCGCCGCACCGCGGCCGGTTTCGGCGGCTCCGGCGGCTCCGCCCGCGGTGCCGGCCGTTTCCGTTCGCAGGGCTCCGGCTCCGGCGGCAGCCGTCAGGGCGCCCCGTCCCGCAAGGGCGGCGCCCGTCGCCCCTCCTCGCCGGCCCGCTCCGCCGAGTTCGCGCCGCCCGCCACGATCACGCCGGCGCTGCCGGCCGTGGAGGCGTTCGCCGAGCTGGACCTGCCGGCGGCGCTGCTGTCCGCGCTGACCGCGCAGGGCGTCACCGCCCCGTTCCCGATCCAGGCGGCCACGCTGCCGAACTCGCTGGCCGGGCGTGACGTCCTGGGCCGTGGCCGCACCGGCTCCGGCAAGACGCTGGCCTTCGGCCTGGCCCTGCTGGCCCGCCTCGCGGGACAGCGCGCCGAGTCCAAGCAGCCGCTGGGCCTGGTCCTGGTGCCCACCCGCGAGCTGGCCCAGCAGGTCACCGACGCGCTCACCCCGTACGCCCACGCCCTGCGGATGCGCCTCACCACGGTGGTCGGCGGCATGTCGATCGGCCGCCAGGCGAGCGCGCTGCGCGGCGGCGCGGAGGTCGTGGTGGCCACCCCGGGCCGTCTGAAGGACCTCATCGACCGCGGCGACGTCCGGCTGGACCGGGTGTCCATCACGGTCCTCGACGAGGCCGACCAGATGACCGACATGGGCTTCATGCCGCAGGTCACCGCGCTGCTGGACCAGGTGCGCCCGGACGGACAGCGGATGCTGTTCTCCGCCACCCTGGACCGCAACGTGGACCTGCTGGTGCGCCGCTACCTGCACGACCCGGTGGTCCACTCGGTGGACCCGTCGGCGGGCGCGGTCACCACGATGGAGCACCACGTGCTGCACGTCTTCGACGCGGACAAGCACGCCACGACCACGGAGATCGCCGCCCGCGACGGTCGCGTGATCATGTTCCTGGACACCAAGCACGCGGTGGACCGGCTCACCAAGCACCTGCTGTCGGTGGGCGTGCGGGCCTCGGCGCTGCACGGCGGCAAGTCGCAGCCGCAGCGGACGCGGACGCTGGCCCAGTTCAAGGACGGCCTGGTGAACGTGCTGGTCGCCACGAACGTGGCGGCGCGCGGCATCCACGTCGACAACCTGGACCTGGTCGTGAACGTGGACCCGCCGGCGGACCACAAGGACTACCTGCACCGCGGTGGCCGCACGGCCCGCGCGGGCGAGTCCGGCACGGTCGTGACGCTGGTGCTGCCGAACCAGCGCCGTGAGATGGACCGGCTGATGGCGGACGCCGGGATCACCCCGCGGATCGCCAAGGTCCGCTCGGGCGAGGCGGAGCTGACCCGGATCACCGGCGCCCAGGCGCCGTCCGGCGTCCCGGTCGTCATCCAGGCGCCGGCCGCCGCGGCCCCGGCCTCGCGGTCCGCGGCCTCCCGTCGCGGCCGTCGCAGCCGCCCCTCGCAGGCGCGTCGTCGCACCACCGGCGGCAGCACCACCCGCTGACCCGCCCTGCTCCACGCCGCCCGCCCGCGCCCTCGTGCGCCGGCGGGCGGCTTCGTTCCGCGCCCCGTCGGGCCCGGCGGCTCGGCCCTCGGCCCGGAGCCAGGTGTCGCCGGCGCGGAGCCGGAGGGCGCCGTCGCGGCCCTGTGCGCAGCGCGGCGAACGTCACCGGGCGGGCGACGGCTGCCTCACGCCGCCGGTCGCGCCCCGCCGTCGCCGCCGGCGCCGCCCGCCCGGTGCGTCCCCGTCGGCCCGGTGCCTCGGCCGCGGGTGAGGGCCAGGGCGAGCGCGATCATGCCGAGGCCGAGGATCAGGTGGAGCCAGTTGTCCGCGGTGTTCAGCGGCACGAAGTTGGCGTCGCTGTGCCGGTCGATCACGAGGCCGTAGATCCACAGCGCCAGGTAGACCAGACCGCCGCCGATCAGGTAGGCGCGCGCCGCCGACGCGGTCCTGGCCAGGGCCAGGCCGAGGATGCCGAGGAGCAGGTGGAGCAGGTTGTGAAGGATGGAGACCTGGAAGACGCCCAGCAGCTTGGCCCCCGACTCGTGCGAGGCGAACTCCATGTCGCCGTAGTGGGTGGTGATCCCGGGGATGAACCCGAGGAGGCCCACCAGCACGAAGACCAGGCCCACCGCCTGGGCGGCCCGCTGCACCGGTGCGCGGGCTCCGGCCGGGCGCGCTTCGTTCGTGGTCATCGTCGTGCCACCTCCTGACGGCGGCGCCGGCCTTCGGCCACCGCCTTGTGCACGGCCGGTGCCCAGACCGGACCGGGGTAGGCCGACTCTCACCCGCACGGCCGAACACCCACGTCACGGGGCACCCCGTCGGGCGGACCATCGGGGGGACCAGGAGTTTTCCGGCCGGTCGGGAGGGCACTCGCCCGCCATGTCCCGCGATACGTCCCCCCTCGCCGACCGCACCGCCGCACTGCTGCTCAAGGGGTACGACTGGCTGCCCGGCCTGGTCCGCCGGCACGGCGCCCCGCTGCGCACCCGGCTGGCCGGCCGGACCGCCGTCGCGCTGCGCGGCCCGGAGGCCGTCCGGTTCGTCTACGACGAGCGCCACGTGGTACGTGGCCCCGCGATGCCGGAGCCGGTGCTGAGCACGCTCTTCGGCAAGGGCGCCGTGCACACCCTGGACGGCGAGGCCCACCGGGTCCGCAAGGCGATGTTCCTGTCCCTGCTGGCCGACCCGGCGCAGGTGGCCGACCTCACCGAGCGGGTCGCCGACGCCTGGGAGGAGGCGGTGCCCGACTGGGCGGGCCGCGAGGAGGTCGTACTGTTCGACGAGGCGGCCGTGGTGCTCACCCGCGGCGTGTGCCGCTGGGCGGGGGTGCCGCTGGACGAGGCGGACGCCCGTCCGCTCGCCCGGGACCTGGTGGCCATGGTGGACGGCTTCGCCACCGCGGGTCCCCGGCACTGGCGGGCCCGGCGGGCCCGCGCCCGGCGCGAGTTCTGGGCCTCGGGGGTCGTCGAGGAGGTCCGCGACGACGCGCTGGCCCCGCCGGAGGGCTCCGCGCTCGACGTGATCGCCCGCCACCGCGACGCCGACGGCCTGCTGCTGGAGCCGCGGGTCGCCGGGGTCGAGCTGCTGAACGTCCTGCGCCCGACGGTCGCGGTGACCTGGTTCCTGTCCTTCGCCGGCCACCTGCTGCACCACCGGCCGGACGTGCGGGACCGGCTGTGGGCGGACGACGCCGCCTACCTGGCCGCCTTCGTCCACGAGCTGCGGCGCTTCTACCCGTTCGCCCCGTTCGTCGGCGGGCGCGCCCCGGCCGACGTCTCCTTCCAGGGCGAGCCGATCCCCGAGGGCGCCATGGTGCTCATCGACCTGTTCGGCCAGAACCACGACGAGAAGCTGTGGGGCGACCCGTTCGTCTTCCGGCCGGAGCGCTTCCTGGAGCGGCCGGTGGAGCGCGACGAGCTGGTCCCGCAGGGCGGCGGCGACCCGGCGACCGGGCACCGGTGTCCCGGCGAGGCGGTCACCATCGCGCTGCTGGAGGCGCTGGCGCTGCGGCTGGCCCGGCTGGACCACGAGGTGCCCGAGCAGGACATGCGGATCTCCCTGCACCGGGTGCCCGCCCGGCCGCGCAGCGGCCTGCGGATCACCGTGACGGGGAAGTGACGCCCGCGGTCGCGGCGCACGTCCCCGGCGGCGGCGCACCAGGTCATGGCCGTGACAACGCACACATCTCCGCCCACACTTGCCCCGATCCGCCGCCCCGGGGGATGGTGGGAGGACCAATGTCGTTCAGAAGGGCGGTCGGCGCGCAGCACCATCTGTGGCGCCCGTGATCCGTGGACTCTTCGCATTCGCTCCACGACAACCCCTCGGCCGCCGCGTTCGACCGGGGCACTTCCCGCACCGTCCCCTTCCCCGTCCTGACCGGGGACCCGGTGGGGGTGCTCACCACGCTCAACGCGGCCGCGATGGAACTCTTCCCCCGGGCGGCGGCGGGCGTGCCGATGCGTGACGCGGCCCCCTCCTGGCTGGTCAAGGCGCACGAGCGCGCCTGCCGGACCACGGCCGCGTCGGACGACGCGGCCGCCTGCGGCCCGGTCGACGACCGCTGGTTCCGGGCCCTGGCGGTCCACGCCGACGACGGCGGGGTCGCCTGGTGGCTGACCGACGAGACCGCCCGCCACCGTGCCGAGCGCCGGCTGGCGGAGGAACGCCGCGTCGGCAACGTGCTGAACGAGGTCTCCGGCGCGCTGCTCGCCACGCTGAACCCCGAGCGCTGCATGGAGCTGACGGCGCGGCTGGCGGCCGAGCACCTGGCCGACGCGGCGGTGGTGGTCTCCCCCCTGCTGGGTCGCGGGCTGCCCGTCGCCACCTGCGGTCCGGACGGCGTCACCACGCACGAGGTGCTGCGCGCGGACCCCGAGGCGGTGCCGGACCTGGACGAGGCGCTGCGGGGCCGTCTGCCCTCCCCCGCCACGATCGCGCTGGACCCGTCGGGGCTGCCGGACTGGGCGGTGCCCGAGGCGCTGGCCGGGCCGGTGACCCGCGCCTCGCTGACGCCGCTGCCCGGGCAGGGCGTGCCCGCGGGGGCCCTGCTGCTGCTCGACACGGGGGCCTCCGACGGCGCGGACGACGCCCGCCCGGGGCCCGACTTCGCGCGGCTCTTCGCCACCCGGGCCGGCGCCGCGCTGTCCGCGGCCCGGCTGCACGCGGAGCAGGCGGCGATCACCGCCACCCTGATGCGCAACCTCCTGCCGCCCGACCTGTCCACCGTGCACGGCGTGGAGTACGCGGGCATCTACCAGCCCTCCCGGGCCAGCGAACGGGTGGGCGGCGACTTCTACGACGTGCATCCCGGCCCCGGGCCGCTGGACGAGACGCTGGTGGTGCTGGGCGACGTGTGCGGCAAGGGCCTGGAGGCCGCCGTGCTGACCGGCAAGATACGCAACACCCTGCAGGCGCTGCTGCCGCTCTCCGGCGACCACCAGCGGCTGCTGGGGCTGCTCAACGACGCGCTGCTGGCGCCGGCCAACCCGCGCTTCGCCACCCTGGCGCTCGCCTCGGTGGTGCGGGACGGCCCACTGGTGCGGCTGCGGGTCACCAGCGCGGGACACATGCCGCCGGTGGTGGTCCGCCGCTCCGGCGAGGTGGAGGAGGTCCCCACCCGGGGCACCCTGGTCGGCGCGTTCCACAGCATCAGCTCCACCACCGCCGAGGTCGTGCTGCGGCCCGGCGAGACGTGCGTGATGTTCACCGACGGGATAACGGAGGCACGCGGCGGGCCGCTGGGCGACGACATGTTCGGGCAGGAACGGCTGCTGGCCGCGCTCCGGCGGTGCGCCGGCATGCCGGTCGACGCCCTGGTGGATCATGTACACATGCTGGCCGCCGACTGGCTCGGCGGCGGTGATCACGACGACATCGCGGTGGTGGCCGTCGGGGCCCCGCACCGCGCAGCCCTCTGAGGGAAGGCCCGACGGCATGACGACACAGCACGGTGCGAACGGCGGCACGGGCGGCGGCAGCCCCTGGGAGAGGGTCCCGGCGAAGGTCCACGAGGACCTGTGGGAGGCCCTGCGCCAGGGCGACGAGTACACGGCGTCCGGTGTGGTGCTGGACGCCGTCGACGCGGGCGTGAGCGTGGAGGACGTGCTGCTGGGGCTGATAGCGCCGGTCCAGGAGCGGATCGGCGCGGAGTGGGCCGCCAACCGGATCACCGTGGCGCAGGAGCACACCGCCACCGCCGTCAACGAGCGGGTGATGGCGGCCCTCGCCCATCACCCGGCGTACCGGCCGCCGCCCCCGCACCGCGGGCGGATCACGGTGGCCTGCGTGGACGGCGAGTGGCACTCCCTGCCGGCCCGGCTGGTCGCGGAGGTGCTGCGGCGGCGCGGCTGGGACGTCGGCTTCCTCGGGGCGCACGTGCCCACGCCTCATCTGGTCGCCGACCTGCACGCCTCGGCGCCGAGGGCGGTGGCGCTGTCCTGCTCGATGCCGCGTCACCTGCCCACCGCGCACCGGGTGGTGGCGGCCTGTCAGGCCGCCGGGTTCCCCGTGCTCGCGGGCGGTCGGGCCTTCGGGCCGGACGGACGGCACGCGCGGACGCTGGGCGCCGACGGGTGGGCGCCCAACGCGCAGGGCGCCGCGGAGGTGCTGGAGTCGGGGCTGGCGGGGAGCCTGCCGCGGCCGGCGCACCGGCCGGTCGACGACCTGCCGCACCTGGCGGACCAGGAGTACACGACGGTGACCCGGGCGAAGCAGCGGCTGGTGAAGGAGACCCTGGCCGCGCTGGAGGACCGGTTCCCGCCCATGCGGGCGTACAGCGAGGTGCAGCGGGACCGGACGGCGGAGGACGTGGCGCACGTCGTCGACCACCTCGCGGCGGCGGTGTACGTCAACGACGACGTGCTGTTCTCCGGGTTCGTCACCTGGACGGCGGACGTCCTGACCGCGCGCGGCGTCCCGGCGCTGAGTCTGGACCCCACCCTGGACCTCCTCGCCGCGGGCCTGCCCGACGCCACCCCCCGCGCCCACCGCATCCTCACCGCCGGCCGCACCGAACTCACCGCCGGTCCCTGGCCCCACCCCACCACCACCTGACCGCCGCCCTCGGCCTCGGCGGCCGCACCGCGCCGCACCGCCCGGCCGACCGCCGGGTCAGCGTCCCTCGGCGATCCATTCCTCGCGGCGGGAATCGGCCGCATCCGCCCTCTCGACCCGGGCGACCAGCTCGTTGACGGCCTGGTGCTCCTCCTCGACCACCGCGGTCAGCGCCTCGCCGTCCTCGGACACCCGCCGCAGCAGCGGCCACAGCACGGTCTCCTCGGCGAAGGCGTGGCTGAAGACCAGCTGGACGATGTCCCTCCGGAGTTCCGGCCGCTCCCGGTCCCTCGGGGTCCGCCGCCTCGTAGGAGCTCATCATCCGCTCGAGTTCGTCGTGGTCGCGCCGCTGGCGCCCCAGGATGCTGCTCCCGCCGCCGAGTTCGGCGGGGTCGAGGTCCGCGACGGAGTACGGCGCGGAGGTCCGGGCGGACCGCTCGGTCGTGGGGGCGCCTCCCCTGGGAAGGGGGACGGGTGGTCGTGCCCTGCGAGTGACCGGGAACGCGCCCGCCGATCCCGCCGGCGGTAGAGTCGGCTCCCTCCCCCGAACCCCGCGAGGTGCCCCGTGCCTGCCGTCCCCCGTGAGCTCGCCGATCTGCCCTACGCGCGCCATCTGGAGCCGTTGCGCGGGGAGCTGGAGACGGAGGGGACCTACGACACCGTGCACGCCGACGACCGGGAGTTCCAGGAGCCCCGGGCGGGCGGCGCGCGGTTCGTCGAGTGCGCCTTCACGTCGGTGGCGTTCGAGGGCGGGCGGATGCGGCGGGCGAGGTTCAACGACGTGTGGTGCCACACCGTGCGCTGGGTGGGCACCGACCTGGCCGAGTCCTCGTGGATGGACGCCACGGTGCTCTCCGGGATGCTGGCCGGGGTGCAGGTGTTCGGCGCGACGCTGCGCCGGGTGACGTTCTCGCACTGCAAGCTCGACTCGGTCAACTGGCGTTCCGCGGCGCTGCGCGAGGTCCGCTTCGAGGACTGTCTGCTGCGCGACGTGGACTTCGGCGAGGCGACGCTGAAGGACGTGTCCTTCCCGGGCACCGTGCTCGACGGCGTCCGGCTGCGCGGGGCCCGGCTGAGCGGGGTGGACCTGCGGGGCGCGGCGTCGCTGGGCATCGCCGACGGGGTGGAGGCGCTGCGCGGCGCGACCATCGACCAGGGCCAACTCCTCGACCTCGCCCCGGCCTTCGCCCAGGCCCTGGGCGTCACGGTCGCCGCCCGCTGACCCGCCCCCGCACGGAAGGGCCGGGGCGGGCGGACAGGCCGGGGCTGCCCGGGGCGGTCAGACGACGCGGATGCCGATGATGCAGGTGTCGTCGTCGGTGTCGGACTTGCTGTGGGTGAGCAGTCCGTCCAGCCGCTGTTCCAGGGTGAGGTTGGGCTTGCGGACGTTGGACAGCAGCCGGGTCAGGGACTCGTGCACCGACTCGTCGCGCCGCTCGACCAGACCGTCGGTGTACATCAGCAGCGTGTCGCCGACGTCGAGCTGCATCTCCGCCTCCTCGTAGGTGGCCTCGGAGAGGGCGCCCAGGAGGATGCCGCCGGCCGGCTGCAGCGGGGCGGCATGCTCGCCGCGGATCAGCACCGGCGGCAGGTGGCCGGCGCGGGCCCAGCGCAGCGTGTGGGTCTCCGGGTCGTAGAGGCCGCAGACGGCGGTCGCCGTGACGTGCTCGGTGAGGTAGTGCGCGACGATGTTCAGCCAGGCCAGCAGCTGCCCCGGTCCGGCGCCGGTGACCGCGAGGCCGCGCATCGCGTTGCGCAGCACGACCATGCTGGTGGCGGCCTCGATGCCGTGTCCGGCGACGTCGCCGACGCACAGCATGACCTGCTTGGAGGGCAGCACCACCACGTCGTACCAGTCGCCGCCGACCATCGACTCCGACTCGGCCGGCCGGTAGCGGACCGCGACCTGCAGGCCGGGGCTGTCCATGCCGGAGTGGCTGGGCGGCATGATCGCGTGCTGGAGCTGCAGGGTGAGCCGGTTGCGTTCGGCGGCCTGCTGCTCGGTGTGGGCGAGCTGGTCGCGGGTGGCGGCCAGCGCGACCTCGGTCCAGTGCTGCGCCGAGATGTCCTGGTAGGCGCCGCGCACCGAGCGCAGCCGGTTGTCCTCGTCGAGGACGGGCTCGGCGACCACCCGGATGTGCCGGGTGATGCCGTCCGGCCGCTGAAGGCGGAAGGCCGCCGAGGCGGGCCTGCGGTGGTGCAGCACGGCGCGCACGAAGCGGCCGATGGAGACGGCGTCGTCGGGGTGCGCGTGCGCCGCCATCTCCTCCAGCGGCACCGGGCGGTGGGTCTGCGGCAGGCCGTAGAGGTCGAAGAGCTGGTCGTTCCAGACGATCTCGCCGCTGAGGACGTTCTCCTCGAAGCCGCCGATCCGGCCCAGCCGCTGGGCGTGCTGCAGCAGGTTGGCCAGCCGCGCGGTGTCGTCCTCGATCCGCCAGATCAGCAGCACGCTGTTGCCGTGCCGGCTGACGCTGACGTCGACGGTGGTGTCGAGCGGCACCTGGTCGACCAGGGTGGTCAGGGTCATCCGCTGCGAGCGGAACGCCTCGCCGGTCGCGTAGACCCGCTCGATCTTCTCGAACATGCCGCTCTCCCCCATGGCGAGGGGGTACGACTCGAGCAGCAGGGTGCCGCCGACCGCGTTGCGCGGCCGGCCCGCCGGGTCGGTGAACCGGCTGTTGACGTGGTGGATGCGGAAGTCGGCGAGCCGTCCGTCCGGCCACAGGTGCGGGGTGAGGACCAGCGCCGGGTCGTAGAGGCCCTCGGCGAGGTCGACCAGCTCGGTGAGGTCCTGCGGCAGCTGCCAGGTGTCGGGCGTCGGGGTGGCCACGGCGCCCGGGCCGCCCTCCAGGGTGTGGGCGCACAGCTCGGCGAGCGCCTCGACCTGCCGCATGATCTGCGGGGGCTGCGGCTCGAGCGGCTCGGGCCAGCAGATCTCCAGGATGCCGTGGACCCGGCCGCCGGTGCCGGCGGGGACGGCGATCCGCCCGCCGCGCGGGTTGTGGGACCAGCCGATGGACGGCAGGGCGGAGGAGGGCTGCTTCTCGGCGCACACGGTGCCCCGGTCGGTCAGCGCCTGCCGGGCCAGCGTGCACACGCCCGGCGGGACGTAGCGCCACCGGCCGGCCTCGTCCGCGGGGAAGCCGGCGTGGCCGACCAGGGAGAGCGAGGCGTCGGCGCCGGCCGCCCAGACGGCCACCGCGGTGGCGCCCAGCGGGGTCAGCGCGTGTTCCAGCAGCGACTCGGCGACGGCCTGGGTGTCCCCGGCGGCCGCGGCTCCGCTCTCCGCGGTGCGCAGCCGGACCGCGACCGCGGCGGCGTCCTCGATCTCCGGGACGTCGGTGTCGTCCTCGGCGTCCTCGCCCTCCTGGCCGGTGGCGCGGCGGACGAAGTCGGCGGCCACCTCGGTGACGTGGTCGCGGGCCGCCTGGTTGACGATGTCCGCCGCCAGTTCCAGCTGGGTGAGGCCCGACTCCTCGGCCAGGGCCGCCAGCTGGCGGCCCGCAGCGGTCGGCCCGCAGCCGAGCCGCTCGATCAGCACGCCCTTGGCGAGCTCGATCAGCGCCCGGCCGTCGGCCGCGGCCTGCGCGGCGCGGATCTCGTCCCGCAGCCGCGCCACCGTGGCGGCGAGGCGGCCCATCCCCGCGCCCTCGGCGTCCGGACCGGCGGTGTGCTCCATGTCGTGTCCCGTCCTGGCAGCGGGTACGCGCGATCCCTCCCCGGCGACGAGTTCGTCCGCCCGCGCGGGGTGCGCGGGGTTCTCGGGAGTGCTCACGGTAGTGCTGACTCCTCGGTCGGCGGTGGACGGCGGGCGGGTGCGGGTCTCCTGGTCGTGGGCGGACGGTGCGGGGCGCGCGGCGCCCCGCATCCCTGTCAGTCGGACAGCCAGCGCTCGATGCAGGCGATCAGGTCGTTGGCGTCCACGGGCTTGGTGACGTAGTCGCTGGCCCCGGAGGCCAGGGACTTCTCCCGGTCACCGGGCATGGCCTTGGCGGTCACGGCGATGATCGGCAGGTCCGTGTAGCGCGGATCCTGGCGGATCGCGCTGGTGGCCGTGTACCCGTCCATCTCCGGCATCATCACATCCATCAGGATGAGATCGATCTCCGGGTGGGTGTGCAGCGACTCGATGCCCTTGCGGCCGTTCTCCGCGTGCAGCACCTCGATGCCCTGGAGCTCCAGGATGCCGCTGAGCGCGTACAGGTTGCGGGCGTCGTCGTCCACGACCAGCACGGTCCGCCCGGCCAGGCTCCCGGCCACGGTCCGCTCGGCGGGCCGCCGGTTCTCCTCCTGGCGCACCAGGGGCAGCACGTCGCCGGGCTCCTCGGCCGACAGGTGCAGGGTGATCCGCTCGCGCAGCTCGTCCAGGCTGGAGATGAGCTCCAGCGGACGCATCCGGGCGAGGAACTGCAGCTGCTGCTCCTGGGCGACGTCCAGACGGCGGCTGTTGTGGGCGAGCACCGGCACCGTGGAGAGCGCGGTGTCGCCGTCCATCGCCTGGAGGAAGCGGATGGCCTCGTCCTGCGGCATGTCGATCTCGAGCACGACGCAGTGGAACGGGCCGGCGGCCAGGCTCTCGGCGGCCTCCTGGGCGCCCACCGCGGTGATCACCTCTATGTCGCCGGCCGGCTTGCCGAGGCCGGAGTTGCCCGCGAGGTCGCTGACGGCGCTCTCGGCGACCAGGGAGAGCAGCCCGCGGCTGCGCTCCTCGACGACCAGCAGGCGTCGGCGGGGCCGGGCGTCGGACACCGGACGGGCGTCCTGGGTGATCACGTTCGCGTGGTCGTCGGCAGCGGTGACCGCGGCCGGCGTGGGCGAGGCGCCGAGGGCGTTCTCCCAGTCCCCCCGGGAGACCGGGAGGTACAGCGTGAAGGTGCTGCCCTTTCCGACCGAGGAGCGGGCGGTGACGGCGCCGCCCAGCAGATGGGCGATCTCCCGGCTGATGGACAGGCCCAGGCCGGTGCCGCCGTACTTGCGGCTGGTGGTGCCGTCGGCCTGCTGGAACGCCCCGAAGATCGCCTCGAGGTGCTGCTCCGCGATGCCGATGCCGGTGTCCTTCACCTGGAAGGCGATCACCGGTCCGCCGCGGTGCACGAACGGCGGCACGTCCTCGGTCTCGGCCGTCTCGATGCGCAGTTCGACGCTGCCGTGCTCGGTGAACTTCACCGCGTTGGAGAGCAGGTTGCGCAGCACCTGCCGCAGGCGGGAGTCGTCGGTGAGCAGGTGCTCGGGGATGCCGGGCGCGGTGGAGACGGTGAAGTCGAGGTTCTTCTGGGTCGTCATCGGCCGGAAGGTGGCCTCGACGTACTCGACCAGCTGGCGCAGCGGCACCTGCTCGGGGTTGATGTCCATCTTGCCCGCCTCGACCTTGGACAGGTCGAGGATGTCGTTGATCAGCTGGAGCAGGTCGGAGCCGGCCGAGTGGATGATGCCCGCGTACTCGACCTGCTTGGGCGTCAGGTTGCGCGTCGGGTTCTGCGCGAGCAACTGGGCCAGGATCAGCAGGCTGTTGAGCGGGGTGCGCAGCTCGTGGCTCATGTTGGCCAGGAACTCCGACTTGTACTTCGACGCCAGGGCCAGCTGCTGGGCGCGGGCCTCGAGCTCTTGGCGGGCCTGCTCGATCTCCAGGTTCTTGGTCTCGATGTCCCGGTTCTGCGCGGCCAGCAGCGCGGCCTTCTCCTCCAGCTCGGCGTTGGAGCGCTGCAGTTCGTCCTGCTGGACCTGGAGCTCCGCGGAGCGGGCCTGGAGTTCGCCGGTGAGCCGCTGCGACTCGTCGAGCAGTTCGTCGGTGCGGGCGTTGGCGACGATGGTGTTGACGTTGACGCCGAGCGTCTCCATCAGCTGTTCCAGGAAGTTCTGGTGGACGATCGTGAACGAGGTGAAAGAGGCCAGCTCTATGACGCCGAGCACCTGGTCCTCCACCACGATCGGGAGCACCACCAGGCTGCCCGGGGTGGCCTCGCCGAGGCCGGAGGAGATGCTGACGTAGTCGCCGGGGACCTGCTCGACGACGATGGTGCGGCGGCTGCGGGCCGCCTGGCCGACCAGCGACTCGCCGAGCCGGAAGCGGCCGTGGCCCTCGAACTCGGTGGGCCGGCCGTAGGAGCCGACCAGGCTCAGCTCGGTGTTGCCCTCGTTCTCCTCGGCGAGGTAGAAGGCGCCGTACTGGGCGGAGACCAGCGGGGTGAGCTCGTCCATGACGAGTTCGGCGACGACGGCGAGGTCGCGGTGGCCCTGCATCAGGGAGGAGAACTTGGCCAGGTTGGACTTCAGCCAGTCCTGTTCCTGGTTGGCGCGGGTCGTCTCGCGCAGGGACTCCACCATGGAGTTGATGTTGTCCTTGAGCTCGGCGACCTCTCCGGAGGCGTCGACCGTGATGGAGCGGGTCAGGTCGCCCTCGGCCACGGCGCTGGCGACCTCGGCGATGGCGCGCACCTGGCGGGTGAGGTTCCCGGCCAGTTCGTTCACGTTCTCGGTGAGGCGCTTCCAGGTGCCGGAGACGCCCTCGACCTCGGCCTGGCCGCCCAGGCGGCCCTCGCTGCCGACCTCGCGGGCGACGCGGGTGACCTCGGCGGCGAAGGAGGAGAGCTGGTCGACCATCGTGTTGATGGTGGTCTTGAGCTCGAGGATCTCGCCGCGGGCGTCGACGTCGATCTTCTTGGACAGGTCGCCCTTGGCCACGGCGGTGGTGACCAGGGCGATGTTGCGCACCTGGTTGGTCAGGTTGTTCGCCATGGAGTTGACGTTGTCGGTCAGGTCCTTCCAGGTGCCCGCCACGTTGGGCACCCGGGCCTGGCCGCCGAGCTGTCCCTCGGTGCCCACCTCGCGGGCCACACGGGTGACCTCGTCGGCGAAGGCGGAGAGGGTGTCGACCATGGTGTTGATGACGCCGGCCAGTGCGGCGACCTCGCCCTTGGCCTCGACGGTGATCTTCTGCGAGAGGTCGCCCTTGGCGACCGCGGTGGCGACCTGCGCGATGGAGCGCACCTGACCGGTCAGGTTGGAGGCCATCACGTTGACGTTGTCGGTGAGGTCCTTCCAGGTTCCGGAGACGCCGCGCACGGTGGCCTGGCCGCCCAGGTTGCCCTCGGTGCCCACCTCACGGGCCACACGGGTGACCTCGTCGGCGAAGCCGGAGAGCTGGTCGACCATCGTGTTGATGGTCTCCTTCAGCTCGAGGATCTCGCCCCGGGCGTCCACCCGGATCTTCTGCGTCAGGTCGCCCTGGGCGACCGCGGTGGTGACCTCGGCGATGGACCGCACCTGCGCGGTGAGGTTGTCGGCCATGACGTTGACCGACTCGGTGAGGTCCTTCCAGGTGCCGGAGACGCCCTTGACGTCCGCCTGGCCTCCCAGCCGGCCCTCGGTGCCCACCTCGCGGGCGACGCGGGTCACCTCGTAGGAGAACGCGGAGAGCTGGTCGACCATCGTGTTGATGGTGTTCTTCAGCTCCAGGATCTCGCCGCGCGCGGTGACGGTGATCTTCTGCGACAGGTCGCCCTTGGCGACCGCGGTGGCGACCTGGGCGATGGAGCGCACCTGGGCCGTCAGGTTGCCGGCCATGAAGTTCACGGAGTCGGTCAGGTCGCGCCAGGTGCCGGAGACGCCCTTGACGTCCGCCTGGCCGCCGAGGATGCCCTCGGTGCCCACCTCACGCGCCATACGCGTGACCTCGTCGGCGAAGGAGGAGAGCTGGTCGACCATCGTGTTGATGGTGTTCTTCAGCTCGAGGATCTCGCCCCGGGCGTCGACGGTGATCTTCTGCGACAGGTCGCCCTTGGCGACCGCGGTGGTCACCTGGGCGATGTTGCGGACCTGGTCGGTCAGGTTGCCGGCCATGAAGTTCACGGAGTCGGTCAGGTCGCGCCACACGCCGCCGACGCCGGGCACCTCGGCCTGGCCGCCCAGGCGGCCCTCGCTGCCGACCTCGCGGGCGACGCGGGTGACCTCGTCGGCGAAGGAGGAGAGCTGGTCGACCATCGTGTTGACGGTGTTCTTCAGCTCCAGGATCTCGCCCCGGGCGTCGACGTCGACCTTCTGCGACAGGTCGCCCTTGGCCACCGCGGTCGCCACCTGGGCGATGTCGCGGACCTGGGTGGTGAGGTTGCCGGCCATGGCGTTCACCGAGTCGGTGAGGTCCGCCCAGGTGCCGGAGACGCCGGGGACCTCGGCCTGACCGCCCAGGGTGCCCTCGGTGCCGACCTCGCGGGCGACGCGGGTCACCTCGGAGGTGAACAGGGAGAGCTGGTCGACCATGCCGTTGAAGACGGTGGCGATCTCGCCGAGAAGGCCGTCCTCCTCGTCGGAGAGCCGTGTGCCGAAGTCCCCGTCGCGTACCGCCGTGAGACCGGCCAGCAGCTGCCGGAGTTCCGCCTCGCCGATCTTGCCGCCCCCGCGGGGGGACCGCGACCGCGGTGCGCCACGCGTACCTTCGACCGCCGCCGCCTCAGCCACGCCCGACCTCTTTCCGTGTTGATGCCATGACGGAGGGCCGCACGGCGAACTCCACGTATACCCGGAGTTCTCCGCTTCATGCTCGCGGGATTCCGCCCCCGTCGGACGACGAGTCCGGAGGCTACTTCACCTTGTGAAGGAAGTGAAAACGCCTCCGCCGTCCTCGGCACGGCCGGGCTCGATTTCCGGCCGTCCCGCGGTTTTTCGCCTGGTCCACGGTACGTCCCGGCCGCGCCCGGTTCCACCTGGCCCCGACCGGCCCGGGTGCGTGCGGGCGTGTGCGGGATCACCGAACCCTCGCGAGAACTTCGCAGGTGTGCGTCAGGCAAGCTGGGGTATCGGAAGCCAGATGATTTCCGTCGTCCTAGTCCCCGCGCGCCCCGCGCGGCCCATCGGCCACGCTGTCCGCCCGGGCGGACGACGGCCGGTGGGCTCGTGAACCCGCTGGTCATCAGGGCACGTATCGAAGGAGCACAGCGGTGGCAGGGCAAGAAGAGTCGAACAGACTGGTCGAACTGCTGACGGCGAAGGACGACCAGCTCGCCTCGGCATGGGTGGAGGCCGTCTCGCGCACGCTGCGCGGCCGGATCTCGCTCGCGGAACTCGAGCGTGAGCTCAACGAGCTGTACACGGCGCTGGTGGCCGGTCTGCGCCACGGCGCCTTCGACTGGCAGGGCGACGCGTACGCGGAGGTGCGGGCGCTGCTCACCGAGCTGTCGCGCAGCCGCGCCCGGCAGGGGTTCACCCCCACCGAGACGGCGACCAGCGTGCTCGCGCTCAAGGACGTGCTGGCCCCGACGGTCGACACCTCGGCCGAGGACATCCACGCGTACCTGCAGCTCGCGAAGCTGGCGGACGCGCTCGCGCTCTTCACTCTGGAGGTCTACGCCAAGACCCGCGAGGAGATCATCAGCGCGCAGTCCGAGCAGCTGATGGAGCTCTCCACCCCGGTGGTGAAGCTGTGGGAGGGCGTGGTCGCGGTTCCGCTGGTCGGCACCCTCGACTCGGCCCGCACCCAGGTGGTCATGGAGAAGCTGCTCCAGGCCCTGGTCGACGCCGACGCGGACCAGGCGATCATCGACATCACCGGTGTGCCCGCGGTGGACACCGAGGTCGCCCAGCACCTGCTGAAGACCGTGGTGGCGGCCCGCCTGATGGGCGCCGAGTGCATCATCTCGGGCATCCGCCCGCAGATCGCGCAGACCATCGTGGCGCTGGGCATCCAGTTCGGCGACATCGTCACCAAGGCCTCGCTGGCCGGTGCGCTCAGCCACGCGCTCGCCCGCCGCGGCGGCGACCTGACCAGCACCGGCGGCCAGGCGTGACCGAGCGCGTACCCGTACTGAAGATCGGCGACGTCCTCCTGGTGTCCATCCAGGTCGACCTGGAGGACCAGATCGTCCTGGACCTCCAGGAGGACCTCGCCGGCCGGATCGTGGAATCCGGCGCTCGTGGTGTGGTGATCGACATCACGGCGGTCGAGATCGTCGACTCGTTCGTCGGCCGCATGCTCGCCACCACCGCCGCGATCTCCCGCATGCTCGACGCGGAGACCGTCGTCGTCGGGATGAGACCCGCCGTCGCGATCACCCTGGTCGAGCTGGGCCTGTCGCTCGGCGGCGTGCGGACCGCTCTCTCGCTGGAGAAGGGCCTGGCGATGCTGGCCCGGCCGGGCGACCACCGTCCGGCACAACGATGAAGGCCCCTCTGCCCGAGCTCGACGCCGACGAGGAGACCTTGCCGATCGACTCGAACGACGACGTCGTGCGGGCCCGCCAGCTGGTGCGTACCCTCGCCCAGCGCTGCAAGCTGTCGCTGGTCGACCAGACCAAGCTGGTCACCGCGGCGAGCGAGCTGGCGCGCAACACGCTCGTCTACGGCGGCGGCGGGGTCCTGCGCATCGGGCTGGTCCGGCGTAACGGCCGGACCGGCGTCAGCGCGATCTTCGACGACAACGGTCCGGGCATCCCCGACATAGACCAGGCGCTGACCGACGGCTGGACCTCCGGCGGAGGTCTGGGTCTCGGTCTCAGCGGGGCACGCCGTCTGGTCGACGAGTTCACCCTGGACACCGAGGTCGGCGGCGGCACCCGGGTCGCGGTGACCAAATGGGCCCGCTGAGCTGGGAGATCCTGGACGCGGAGGACATCACCTGGCTCCGGGACCAGGAGTCCTTCCCGGCCGCGGCCAGGATCGCCGCCGTGACGCTGGCCCGGCGTATGGGCTTCGACGAACAGCGGTGCGCCGAGGTCGCCCTCGCGGTGAGCGAGGCCGCGACCAACCTGCGTCGGCACGCCGTCGACGGCGCGCTCCTGCTGCGCGTCGTGCGCACCCCGCACGAGGCAGGTGTGGAGTTCGTCACCACCGACGCCGGTCCGGGCATGGCCGACGTCGCCAAGTCCCTCACCGACGGCACCTCCACCGCGGGCACCCTCGGCATCGGTCTGGGCGCGATATCGCGCCTCGCGGACACCTTCCGGCTGCACTCGCTGCCGGGGCGCGGGACGGTGTTGACGGCACGGTTCTGGCCGAAGAGCACGGACCGCCGCACGGTGGAGTCCGACGGTCCGCTGGTCGAGGGCCTGACCCGCGCCATCAACGGCGAGGACGTGTGCGGCGACGCCTGGGCCGCGCGCCTGGTCGGCGCGCGGGACGAGAGCCGCGCGGCGGCGTCGCTGCCGGCCTCCTCCGGGACGACCCCCGCGGCGGCGACCGGCCGGGACGCGGAGCCCGCGCCCCGGCAGCTCGGCTGGGCCGAGCTCACCGGTCTGCGGCCCCCGCCCGTGGACGTCACCCCGACGCGGGCCCCGCGCGCGGCGCGCGCCGCCGGCGGGGACGGCGAGCGGGCGGTCCTGGTCATGTGCTGCGACGGCCTGGGCCACGGGCCGCTCGCCAAGCGGGCCGCACAGGCCGCGGTCACCGCGTTCCGCGACTCCCCCTCGGAGCAGCCCGACGGCGTGCTCAACGACGTCCACAAAGCGCTGCGGGGCAGCCGCGGCGGGGCGATCGCCGTGGTGCGGATCGAGCCCGCGACCCGCAGCGTGTTCTTCTGCGGTGTGGGCAACATCAGCACCTTCGTCGTCGACCCGGCGACCGAGACGCGGCGTTCCCTGCTGTCCGCGCCCGGCATCGTGGGCCACCAGATGCCGACCCTGCGCACCGTCCGGCTGGACCTGCCGCCCGAGGGCGCCGTGGTGATGCACTCCGACGGCCTCACCGAGCGCTGGCAGGCCTCGGACATGCCCGGCTTCCTCGACCACACGCCGCTGGTGGCGGCCGCCCAGCTGCTGCGCGAGGCGGGCGTACGGCGCGACGACGCCGGTGTCGTGGTGGCCAAGGGGCCGTGGTGAGCACGGACGCGTCCAGCGGGGCCACGCCGCTGGTCTCGCTGTCCCTCACCACCGAGCAGGACGTGTTCGTGCTGCGCCGCAGCGGCAAGACCGCGGCCGAGTCGCTCGGCGTGGAGCCCCAGGACCAGATCCGGCTGGCGACCGCGCTGAGCGAGCTGGGCCGTGACCTGATCGGGTCCTGCGACCTGACGGTCTCCTTCGACCTGGTCGACCGGGCCCGCCCCCGTCTGCGGTGCACGCTGCTGTGGAAGGACGGCCCCGGCCCCGGCCGGGAGGCGCTGCGGGCGGCCTCCCGGCTGGTGACGCTGGAGCACACCTCCGTGGATCGGAGTCTGGTGATCGAGCAGCCGCTGAGCGGGGACACGCCGTCGCCCGACCTGGTCGCGCGCACCCGCGCGGCCCTTCAGGCCCACAAGGGGGCGACCGCCGTGGAGGACGCGCGGGCGCAGACCGTGGACCTGATAGCGGCGCTGGAGGAGTCGCGGGCCCAGCGCGAGGAGCTGCGCCGGCTCAACGCCGAGCTGGAGGAGACCAACCGCGGGGTGATGGCTCTGTACTCGGAGCTCTCCGAGGAGCTGGAGGAGACCAACCGGGGCGTCGTCGCGCTCTACGCCGAGCTGGAGGAGAAGTCGCGCCAGCTGCGGGAGGCCAGCGAGGCGAAGACCCGGTTCTGGGCCAACGTCAGCCATGAGCTGCGCACCCCGGTCAACGCCGTGGTGGGTCTGGCGCGGATGCTGCTGGAGTTCGACGCGGAGCGCCTCGACGAGGAGCAGCACCGGCAGGTCTCCCTGATCGCCGCCTCGGGCGCCACGCTGCTGGCGCTCGTCGACGAGCTGCTGGACGTGGCCAAGGCGGAGTCGGGCCGGCTGGAGCCGAACTGGGGGCCGGTCGACCTGCGGGCGCTGCTCGGCCAGCTGCGGGGCGTGCTGCGCGGCTACGAGCGGCACGGCGACGCCGAGCTGGTCGTCGCCGAGCCGGAGCTGACCGTGGTCAGCGACGAGGTGATGCTCACCCGTATCCTGCGCAACCTGCTCTCCAACGCGCTGAAGTTCACCGAGTCCGGCACGGTGCGTCTCGACGTCGCCGTCGAGGCCGGGGAGGGGGACGGCGAGCAGGACGGCTTCGTGGTGTTCACCGTCACCGACACCGGGGTGGGCATCCCCGAGGCGGAGCAGCAGCAGATCTTCGAGGAGTTCTACCAGGTGCGCGGGCCGCACCAGCGGGGCCGTTCCGGCACCGGTCTGGGCCTGCCGTACGCGCGCCGGCTGGCCGAGCTGCTGGGCGGCACTCTCGCCCTGACCAGCGCCCCGGGGCAGGGCACCCAGGTCACCGTGCGGCTGCCCGTGCGGCCGTCCCCCTCCGGGGCGGGCGGCGGGGCCGAGGGTGGTCCGCTGCTGACCGTCCTGGTGACGGCGGACGACGACGACGTCTTCCGCGCCGCCGTCCGGCCGCTCCTGGAGCAGCTGGCGGAGCGGGTCGTGGAGGTGGACCGGGGCGGCCGGGCCGGTGCGGTGGTGCGCGAGGAGCGGCCGGACGCCGTCCTGCTGGACCTGCACATGCCGGACATGGACGGCTACACGGTGCTGGCCGAACTCGCCGCCGACCCGGAGCTGCACGGCATCCCGGTCGTCGTGGTCACCTCGGCGCGGCGTGAGAGCCTGGACCACGAGCGGCTCCGGCACGCCCGGACGGTGCTGGACAAGTCGTCGCTGACACTGACACAGCTCACGGCGGCCTTCGCCGAGCACGTCCCGCGCCGGGACCGGGCGGAGCGGGGGACGAGCGCGGCACAGGGGGCGAGCACGGCACAGGGGGCGATCAGGAAGGACCCACGGTCGTGAGCCCCTGGCTTCAGAACGACAGCGCCGTCGCCAAGGTGATGGTGCTCGACGACAACGACACCAAGCGGTACATCATCAGCAGCTGGCTGCGCCGGGCGGGCCACACGGTGGTGGAGGCCGCGGACGGCACGGAGGGCCTGGCCCTGCTGGCCTCGGCGGCGGACGGGGAACTGCCGGAGCTGGCCGTGGTGGACGTGCGGCTGCCCGACATGAGCGGCTTCGAGGTCTGCGAGCAGATCAAGGCGGACCCGCGGACCGCCTCGCTGCCGGTCATCCACATCTCGGCGACCGCCATCGAGGTGAGCGACCGCGCCCAGGGCCTGCACCGGGGCGCCGACGCCTACCTCACCGAGCCGATCGCCCCGGACGAGCTGCTGGCCACGGTCACCGCCGCGCTGCGCTACGCCCGGGCCCGCCGCCGCGCCGAGCGGCTGGCGGCCCGGGTGGCGGCCCTCAACAGCAGCACCCTGGCGGTGTACGCGGCCCGGGACGGGCGCGCCTTCACCGAGGCGGCCGCGGCGGGCGCGGCCACGCTGATGCAGTCGCCCGCGGTGGCCGTGGCGCTGAGCCCGGACAACCGCGTGCTGCACCTGGCCTCCGCGGGCCGCCGCACGCCGGGGCACGGGCCCGCCGCGTCCGGCGACGCCGCGCCGGTGGAGCTGTCGACGCCGGAGCCGCGCCTGCTGGACCTGCTGGCCGGCCGGATGCTGGGGGACGGCACCGGCACCGCGACGGCGATGCTGCCGGCCGCCGAGTGGCGCGCCCTGGTGTGCCGGGAGGACGGCGCCGGGGCGGACGTCTTCACCGGTGACGTCGCCCTGATCCTGGCCCGCACCAAGAAGGGGCGGCCTCCCCTCGCGCTCGCCGTGGACGCCGGGGCGCTCGCCGGGGTCGACGACCGGGAGCTGCTGTCGCAGCTGGCCCAGGCGTGCGCGCTGGCGCTGGAGGCGCTGCGCTCGCGCAGCGAGGAGCACGCGCTGGTGCTCACCCTCCAGCGCACCTTCCTCCCGGACCGGCTCCCCGAGGTGCCGGGCGTCGATCTGGCGGTGCGCTACGAGCCGGCGGCCGACGATTCGGAGATCGGCGGCGACTTCTACGAGGTCATCGAGACGCCGGCCGGTCTGCTGCTGGCCATCGGCGACGTGGCCGGGCACTCCCTGCAAGCGGCGATGATCATGGGTGAGGTGCGGCACGCGCTGCGCGCCTACGCCATCGAGGGCCACGACCCGCGCACCCTGCTGGACCGGCTGGACGCCCTGCTGACCCGGCTGCGTCCGTCGATCACCGTCACCGTCTGCCTGGTGCTGGTGGAGCCGGGCGCCCGGCGGGTCCACGTCGCGAACGCGGGCCACATCCCTCCGCTGCTGCGGCAGCCGGACGGCTCCACGCGCTACCTCACCGAGCACGGCCCGCTGCTGGGCCTCAACCTGCGGCACCCGCCGGGCGTGAGCCACGACGTGCCGGAGGGTTCGACGCTGCTGCTGCTCACCGACGGCCTGGTCGAGGTGCCGGGCGTGGACCTCACCGAGAGCCTCGACGAACTGGGGGCGACCCTCGCCGAGGCGCCCCGCGAGATCGAGGAGCTGTGCGACGTGCTCCTGGACCGGTTCGGCAAGGGCAAGACGGACGACATCGCCCTCCTCGCGGCCCGGCTGCGCTGACCTCACCGGCTGCACCGGCCTTCCCGGCCGCTGACCTCCCCGGTCGCTGCCCCCGGCCCCGGCGGCCTCCGGCCGGCCGGTCTCAGGAGCCGCCGCCGCGGGCACCCCGGCGCCTGCGCAGGACGACCAGCAGGTCGGCCGCGGCCAGCAGGGCGACCAGCGCGCACACCGCGGTGAAGGCGACCAGCGTGCCGCGGTCGGGGTTCTCCCCCGGTCCGGCGTCGGCGGCCCACAGGGCGAAGAAGACGGTCAGCGCGACGAAGACCGGCAGGAAGACGGCCGACAGCAGCAGACGCAGTCCCAGCGCGCTGCGCGCGGTGACCGGTTCCGTTCCGCTGCGGCGGCGGCGCCTGCCGGCCGGTCGTCGGGGGTCCTGGGGCCCGGGGCGCCGGCCTCCGGGGTCGCCGGCGCTCACAGGGTGGCCTCCCGTTGCCTCGACGCCTCGAGGATGCGGACCACCTCGTCGTCGTCCACCTGCTCGAAGTCCTCGTACCAGAGGCCGACCGCCTGGAAGTCCCGCGGCTGCCGCAGACAGATCACGTCGTCGGCCTCCGCCCGCAGCGCGGAGGCCGCCTGCGGCGCGCCGACGGGGACGGCGAGGATCAGCCGGGAGGGGTCCTGGCGGCGCAGGTGACGCAGCGCGGCGCGGGCGGTGACACCGGTCGCCAGGCCGTCGTCGACGAGGATCACCGCCCGGCGCAGGACGTCCGGCAGGGGCCGCTCGCCCCGGTAGCGCAGGGAGCGCCGCCGCACCTCCTCCCGCTCCCGGGCCACGTCGGGCGCGAGGCGTTCCTCGCTCAGGCCCAGCATGTCCAGTGACGTCCGGTCGAACAGGGGCGGGTCGTCGCCGACGACCGCGCCGACGCCCAGCTCGGGGCGGCCGGGCACGCCGATCTTGCGCACCACCAGCACGTCCAGCGGCGCCCCGAGGGCCCGGGTGACCTCGGCGGCCACCGGTACGCCGCCGCGCGGCAGCGCGAGGACGACGGGCTCGAAGAGTTCGCCGTCGGAGGCCCACTGCATGAGCCGGAATCCGAGTTCCTGGCCGGCTTCCCGGCGGTCGTGGAATCGCATGGATCTCTTCTCTCCTCGCTCCCCCCGGTCACGTGATGCCGCTCGCGGCGCGTGTCAGCCGCGCACCGCCAGGTGTTCCTGGAACCAGTCGGCGGCGGCGCGGGTGACCTCCTCGAGCGCGCCGGGTTCCGGGAAGAGATGGGTCGCACCGCCCACGACGTGGACGCGGTGGGTCCCGGGGAGGTGCATCGCGGCCTGCCGGTTGAGGTCGAGGACGGTCTCGTCCGTCCCGCCGACGATCAGCAGCACCGGCACGCCGACCCGCCGCAGCGCGTCGCCCGCCAGGTCGGGGCGGCCGCCCCGGGAGACGACCGCGCGGACGCTGTCCGGCCGTTCGGCTGCCGCGGTGAGGGCGGCGGCCGCCCCGGTGCTGGCGCCGAACAGGCCGACCGGCAGACCGGAGGTGTCCGGGTGGCGGGCCAGCCAGTCCACGGCGTCGGCGAGCCGTCCGGCCAGCAGCGCGATGTCGAAGCGGAGCGCCGCCGTGGCGGTGTCCTCGTGTTCCTCGGCGCGCGTCAGCAGATCCATCAGCAAGGTGGCGAACCCCGCCCGGCGCAGTCCTTCGGCGACCGCGCGGTTGCGGGGGCTGAGGCGTGAGCTGCCGCTGCCGTGCGCGAACAGCACCACGCCGCGCGCCCCCGGTGGCACGGCGAGGTCGCCGTCCAGGGTCACCCCCTGCGAAGGGAGCTCGGTGCTGTGGGACGTCATGGCTGCTCATCTCCCTGTGCTGCCGGCCTCGTCCTGTCCCGGGCCGCGCACACGCGTGGGGCGCGGCCCGCCGGAGCCGCGCGTCCCGCTCAGGCCGGCGGGCGCGCCGCGGTCCGGCGTCCCGGCCCGGGTACCCCGCCCGAGGCCGCGCGTACCGGGCCGGCGCCACCGCGGCGCACCGGCCGCCAGGTCGCCACCAGCGCCCCGGCCAGCAGGAGCTCGGCGAGGTCGCCGCCCCAGTACATGAGCTCCGCGCCCTGCCGGAGCTGGGCGACCGGGGCGTCGACGTACACGTGGAAGCCGCCGTACAGGGCCTGCGAGACCAGCGCGTGCGCGGCGATCGCGGCTGCGAGGTACACCAGCCGGGCCGGCACCCCGGGGCGGGCGGGCGCCGGGTCCGGTCCGGCGACGGCGTGGGCGAAGAGGCAGCCGGAGGCGAGCAGGTGCAGGTGCAGCAGCCAGTGACCGGCCGGGTGCGCCGTCAGGGTGCCGTACAGGGGGGTGAAGTACAGCGGCACCAGTGAGCCGGTGCTCAGCAGCAGCGCCACCGCCGGGTGCGCGAGGAGGCGGGCGGGCGCGCTGTGCAGCACGGTGGTCACCCGGCGGGCGGACGCGGCGGGCAGCACCCGCAGCAGCAGGGTGACCGGCGCGGCCAGCACCAGGGCGAGCGGCGCGTACATCCCGATCAGCAGGTGCTGGGCCATGTGCGCGCGGAAGTCGGAGTGGGCCGCCGGTCCCAGCGGAGGCAGCAGCGCCAGGGCGAGCAGGCCGAGACCGGCCAGGAAGGACGCCGAGCGGCGGGTGCTCCAGCCCCGCCCCGGGTTGCGGCGCCGGGCCTGCCGCGCGCCGAGGAGGTAGCCGCACGCCAGGGCGGTCAGGAGCAGCAGGACCGGAGCCTGGCCGAGGAGCTCCGGGAACCCGGGACCGGCGCCGCCGTCGTGGTGCTGGTGGGGTCCGTGCTCCATCAGACGTCGTGGCCCTGGGCCGTCCGTCCGGCCTCCCGCGGGGCGGAGGGGTCGACCGCCCGGCCGCGACGCCGCACGAGGTGACCGACCGCCAGGAGCAGGACGCCGAGGACCAGGAAGCCCGCGTCCCACCACGCCTGGTGCTCACCGGCCCGGACGTGGTGCACGCCGAGGATCTGGTGGTTCAGCAGGCCCTCGACGATGTTGAACACGCCCCAGCCGAACAGCACCCATCCCCAGAGCACCGGCGAGGTCCACACGGCCCGCCGGTCGTGCGTCACCCTGCCGTACAGGACGGCGAGGCCCGCCAGGACCAGGAGCCAGCAGAGCGCGTGGAAGACGCCGTCCCAGACGGTGTTCATCTCCAGTCCGGGAACGGTCCTCGGGTCGTAGTACCTGATGCCGACACGGTCCTGGTCGGTGCTGCTGAGCAGGTGGTGCCAGCGCAGGATCTGGTGGAGGAGGATGCCGTCCACGAACCCTCCGAGTCCCGCCCCCAGCAGGATGCCGGGAAGCCGGAGACTGCTGGGCGTCGCCGTGAGCGCCCGCGCGCCGTCCTCTCTCGTCATGCCTGTCCCTCCGTACCCGTCGCGCGGCCCTCACGCGGTGTTCCGGTGTTCCGGGCACGGTTTCCCTGCGGTCCTCTTCCGAACCGCCCGGTGGGGGTGCGCACCCGGTCGGACCAACTGCGCACGCGCCGGAGCGCGTCGTGCGGCAAGAGTTGTCCCATGGCAGACAACGGTGAGCGGCGACGCGCCTCGGCCACGGCCACCAGGCGCGCTCCCCGGGAGCGCAAGGTCCGCACCGCGGCGGACGCGGCGCGGTGCGCCGCCGACGAACTCGCGGCACTCGTCCACCATCCGCAGGAGGGCGTGTCGGCGGTCCGCAGGAGCGAGGAGGGCGGCTGGAGCGTCGTCCTCGACGTCCTGGAACTGGCCCGTATCCCCGACACCACCAGCCTGCTCGCGACCTACGAGGTGGAACTGGACGCCGACGGCCGGATGGTCCAGTACTGCCGCACCGCTCGCTACCGGCGCGGGGGCGCCGACCAGTAGGCGGCCGCATCCCTCCCGGAAGGAACACCCATGACCGTCGTGACTCCGTCCCCGTACGCCGACGAACTGGCCTGCGTGCCGCGCGCGGGCACTCTGTACGACGTCCTCGACCTGATCCTCGACCGCGGCATGGTCATCGACGTGTTCGTCCGGGTGTCCCTGGTCGGCATCGAGATCATAAAGATCGACGCCCGCATCGTCGTGGCGAGCGTCGACACCTATCTGCGGTTCGCCGAGGCCTGCAACCGCCTCGACCTGGAGCGGACCTCCCGCAGCAAGACCGTGCCGGAGCTCTTCGGCGGCGGCGGGGCGATGGGCAAGACGGTCGTCAGGGCGGGCGCCCGCAAGGCGGGCCGCTCCCTGGGCGACAAGGTGCGCGGCGTGCTCGGCACGGACACCCGGGACGACGAGGACGCCGAGTACGCGGACCACGCCGAGGGCGCCACGGACGAGGACCTCGGCGAGGAGGAGTACGAGGAGAGGCCCCGGCCGCAGCGCCGCCGCCGCACCGACGACGACCGCCGCCGACCGGCCGGGGCCGCCCGGGACCGTGGGCGCGACCGCGACCGCGACCGGGACCGCGACCGGCCCCGCGCGCGCCGCCGTTCGGAGGACTGACCGTGGCCACCGCTCCTTCCGCCGTCCTGTCCGGCGGCGCCCCCTCGGCGGCGCCGGTCACCACCGGCTCCCTGTACGTCTACGGGATCGCGCCGGCCGGGGTCCGGGCGCCCCGCGCCGCGGGCGTGGACGGCGCGGCCGTCCGGCTGCTGACCTCCGGCCCCCTGTGCGCGGCGGTGTCCTCGGCCCCGGCCGAGATCCGGGCCCGCCGCCGCCACCTCGCGGCGCACCAGGCGGTGCTCGACGAGCTGTCCGGGCAGGGCCCCGTCCTGCCCATGCGGTTCGCCGTCCTCGCCCAGGACGAGGACACGCTGGGGTCCTATCTCCGCGAGCAGCGGCCGCAGTTCGAGACGCAGCTGGAGCGGATCCGGGGCTGCGTCGAGATGAACGTGAAGGGGCACACGGTGCCCGGCTGCTTCGAGGACCTGGTCCGCCGGGACGAGAAGCTGCGCGAGCTGGCCCGGCGCACCCGCCGCCGCCCCGACTACGACGCCAACGTCCGCCTGGGCGAGGCGCTGGCCCGCGCGGTCACCCGGGAGGCACGGCACGCCGCCCGCGAGGTGCTGGACCGGCTGACCCCGTTGGCCCGCCGCACGGCGCGGGGCGAGGTGGACGACACGGTCGTGCTGAGCGCCTCGTTCCTGGTGCCGGCCGAGGCCGAGCAGCGTTTCCGGAAGGCCGTCGAGGAGCAGGCCCGCCGTCAGGGCACGCGGCTCGCGCTCAGCCTGACGGGGCCGCTGCCCTGCTACAGCTTCGTCGACGCCCCGACCACGGCGGGACCGGCGGCGGGCGGCGCGCGCCCCGCCGGGGCCGGGCCCGCCAGGCCCGCCGCCGCCGGTACCGGGACCAGGAGGTAGGGGCGTGGGGCTGTTCACCGAGATCCTGCTGCTGCCCTTCGCCCCGGTCCGCGGAACCGTCTGGATCGCCGACCAACTGGCCCGCGAGGCCGAGCGCCAGGCCCGCGACCCGCGTCTGGTGCAGGCGCGGCTGGCGGCACTGCACCGCGCCCTGGACGAGGGCGAGATCGACGAGGCGGCTTTCGAGAAGGAGGAGGACCGCCTTCTGAGGCTGCTGGAGAACCCTGTCCGCCGCGTGGGCGGCCGGCCCGCCACCGGCGCCCGCACCCGTACTCCCGAGGGACTTCGATGAACCAGAACTGCAAGGCGGCGATGGCCGCGGCCGTCGCCGGTGGATACCTCCTCGGCCGGACGAAGAAGGCCAAGCTGGCCCTGGCCGTCGGCACCTACCTGGCGGGGCGGCGCTTCAGCCTGTCGCCCACCCAGCTCGCCACCCAGGGCCTGACCAAGCTGCGGGAGACCCCGCAGTTCCAGGACCTCACCGACCAGATGCGTCACGAGGTGCTGAACGCCGGCCGCGCCGCGGTCACCGCGGCCGCCCGCCGCAAGCTCCTCGACCTCAGCGACTCGCTGCGTGACCGCGGCGAACGCCTCTCCGGGACGGCCGACGACCGCGAGGACGACGACCGCGAGGACGACGACGCCGACGACCGCCACGACGCGGACGACGCCTACGACGAGGACGACGCGTACGACGAGGGGCCGTCCGGCGAGGACCGTGACGAGGACGTGGACGAGGACGACGAGGAGGAGGACGGCGAGGAGGACGACGCGCCCGCCGCCGGCCGGAGCAGGCCCCGGCGGACCTCCGCCGGCTCGGCGGGCCTGCGCAACTCCGCGGCCAGTCGCGGCAGTGCGCGCAGGGCGACGGTGCGCCGCGCGGCCTCGACCGGCCCGGCGGTGGCGAACGCGGCGGTGAAGAAGAAGACGGCGGCCGGATCCGGCTCGGCGTCCCGCTCCGGCTCCGGCTCTCGGCGAGGGAAGTGAACGGCATGGCGAACGGACGACAGGAACGCGGCGGCGGCCGGGACGAAGGGCTGCCGATCGACGAACTGAAGGATGCCTTCGGCGAGTTGCTCGGAGCGCTGGGCAGCAGCCTGGTGTCGAAGGCGGGCGACCGGCTCAGCGGGGTGACCGAGCGGCTCCTCGACTCGGCGGACGGTCTCGGTCTGGGCGACAAGGCCGAGAAGGCCGGCGGCCTGGGCCGCATCGCCGGACGGATGGTCAAGGGGGAGAACCCGGCGAAGGTCATGCTCTCCGAGAAGGTCAAGGGCATGAAGGACAACGTCAAGGACAAGCTGACGGGCGGCGGGGGCGGGGGCGGCGGAGGCAAGGGCGGCGGGGGCGGCGGCAAGTCCACCAACATCGTCGAGATCCTCGACGTGGCCGTCCCGCTGCGCACGGCCTACGACCAGTGGACGCAGTTCGAGGAGTTCAGCGGCTTCACCAAGGGCGTCCGTGGGGTGAGCCAGAAGGACGAGATCACCTCCGACTGGAACCTGAAGGTCGGTCCCTCCAGCCGCAGCTGGAAGGCCACCGTCCAGGAGCAGATCCCGGACGACCGGATCGTGTGGTCCTCCGAGGGCGCCAAGGGCTCCACCCGCGGCGCGGTCACCTTCCACGAACTCGCCCCGCGCCTGACCCGCATCGTGCTGGTGGTGGAGTACTTCCCGGCGGGCTTCTTCGAGAAGACCGGCAACCTGTGGCGCGCCCAGGGCCGCCGGCTGCGCCTGGACCTCAAGCACTTCGCCCGCCACGTCACCCTCCACGGCGACGAGGAGCTGGAGGGCTGGCGCGGCGAGATCCGCGAGGGCGAGGTGGTCCGCAGCCACGAGGAGGCGATGGAGGACGAGGAGAACGCCCGCGAGGAGGAGGAGGGCCGCGAGGACGAGGCGGACGACTCGCTCGACGACGAGCCCTACGGCGACGAGGCCGAGGAGCCGGACGAGGACGAGGACGCGGAGGACGACGACGAGTACGCGGACGAGGAGGACCTCGACGACGAGGACGCCGACGAGGGCGAAGAGGCCGCGTACGAGGACGAGGACGACACCGACGACGAGGAGCCCGAACCGGAGGAGGAGGAACCGCCCCGGCGGCGCCGTGGCCGTGGCCGCAGCAAGCAGGGAGCGTCGTGACGGAGGTGACCGACTGGGTCGATCCCGCGGACGCGACGGTCTACCTCCCGGGACCCAACAACAGCACCCTCGCCGACCTGCTGGAGCGCATCCTCGACAAGGGCGTCGTCATCGCGGGCGACATCAAGATCGACCTGCTGGACATCGAGCTCCTGACGATCCGTCTGCGGCTGTTCATCGCCTCCGTCGACACGGCGAAGCGCGCGGGCATCGACTGGTGGGAGACCGACCCCGCGATGTCCTCGCGGGCCGCCCGCGACGCCCTCGCCGAGGAGAACGAGACGCTGCGCGAACGCCTGGCGGCCCTGGAACGCCGCCTCGACGGCGAGCCCGCACGCGACACCGGCACACCCACGCACACGCCCTCGCACACGCACATGCAACCGGAGACGCCCACCCGATGAGCAGCAGCGACACCGGCACCGTCACGTACCTGTTCGCCCTGTGTGCCTCCCGCCCGCCCGGGGAGGCGCTCTCCACCGTCCCCGGGCACCCCGGGGGCGGCCCGCTGCGCACCCTGGAGGCGGGGGAGGTGGTCCTCGTGGTGCAGGACGTGCCCGCCCGCGACTTCCGGGAGCAGGCGCTGAGCGAGCGGCTCGAGCGACCGGAGGAGCTGGAGCGGTGCGCCCTCGCCCACCACCGCGGGGTCGCGGCGGCCGCGCCCTACGGGCCGGTCGTGCCGCTGCCGCTGGCCACGGTCTACCTGAGCGACGGCAACGCGGTGACGGCGGTGGCCTCCCGTCAGGAGTCGGTCCTGGCACTCTTCGCGCGGCTGTCCGGCCGCACCGAGTGGGCGGTCAAGGTGCACGCCTCGGCCCGGGAGACGACCGCCCCCGCCCCCGGCTCCCCCGAGCCGTCCGCCGGGGGTGCGGGGGGCGGCCGGAGCTACCTCAGCCGGGCGAGCGCCCGCCAGCGCGTGCGGCGGGACCGGCACGAGACGGCCCGGGCGGTCGCCCTGACCGTCGACCGGGCGCTGCGGGCGTACGCCGTGGACGCGGCCTCCCACCGCCCGCAGAGCGAGCAGCTGACCGGCGTCAAGGCCCCGCAGCTGCTCAACGCGGCCTACCTGGTCGACGACGCCCGGCGCGGGGAGTTCACCGCCGCGCTGGAGCGGCTGCGCGCCGACGAGCGGCTGCGCGAGGTGGACATCAGCTGGTCGGGGCCGTGGGTCCCCTACTCGTTCGCCCGCATGGAACAGCCGGCCGCCACGGCGGGGGCGGGAGCACCGTGATCCTTCCCGACGCGCGGGAGGACGGTCTCCCGCCCACCGTCCCCTGGGACGGGGACGAGCCCTACGCGCCGATCGGCCTGCCCCTGGTCGACCTCCTGGACCGGGTGCTCGCCACCGGCGTGGTGATCAGCGGCGACCTGGTCATCGCCATCGCCGACGTCCCGCTGGTGCGGCTGTCCCTGCGCGCCCTGCTCTCGTCCGTCTCCGCCCGGGTCCCCTCCCCCTGGGCCGACAGCGGTCCCCTGTGAGGCTCCCGTGAACCCCGCTCCCCTCCCCCGCGACGGCACCCTCGACCTCGACCCCGAGCGGGTCGCCGACGGCCTGGCCGAACTCGTCCTCACCGTCGTCGAACTGCTGCGGCAGCTCATGGAGAAGCAGGCGATCCGCCGCTTCGAGGAGGGCACCCTCACGCCCGAGCAGGAGGACCGCCTGGGCACCGCCCTGATGCTGCTGGAGCAGCGCATGGACGACCTCTGCGCCCAGCACGGCCTCAGCCGCGACGACCTCAACCTCGACCTGGGACCGCTGGGCTCCCTGCTCTGACCTCCCTGCTCTGACCTCGCCCCGGCCGCGCTCCGACCGCCCGGGCGGTCTCTTGTATGCCCTTTGTATGCGCGCCCCCTTCAATCGCCGGATCACCCCCACGACTTGGGAGGATCCATGGCGGGACGAAGACTCACCGCGCGCTCCGTGCCGGCGGCACTGGCGGGGCTGACGATGCTCACCGCGCTGCTCCAGGCCGCCCCGGCTTCCGCGGCGGCGGACGCCGGCCGGCCGGCGTTCCGTATGCCGTTCGTCTGCGACCAGAGCTGGCGCGGCAGCAACTGGGACGGCCACAGCCCGTCCCACTCCATCGACTGGAACCACTACGACGCCGCGGGCAACCCCGACGATCTGGGCCGCCGGGTCCTGGCCAGCGCGGGCGGGACCGTCCTCTCGTCGTACTACGCCACCGACACCGGCTACGGCAACACGGTGGTGATCGGTCACGGCGACGGCTGGCGGACCCGCTACGCGCACCTGCAGAGCCGCGACGTGCAGGTCGGCGACACGGTGACCCGGGGGCAGCGGATCGGCACGGTCGGGGCCACCTCGGCGCTGTACTCCCTCTCCCCGCACCCGCACTACGAGCAGATCCACGACGGGTCGGTGGTCGTCGCCGTCGTCCAGGGCGTCACCTGGAGCGACTACCTGGTGCGCTACCAGACCAGCACGAACGGCTGCTGAACAGGGCCTCCCCCGCCGCCCGGAGGGCGGCCCCGGGCACCACGCCGAGCTCGGCGGCGAGCAGCCGCCGGGCCTCGGCGTAGGCGGCGCCCGCCTCCGCGGTCCGGCCGGCGCCGTCCAGGGCGCGCACCAGCAGCTGCCACAGGTCCTCCCGCAGCGGGTCGGCGGCGATCCGGGCGCGCAGCTCGGCGACGAGCGTGCCCAGGTCCCCGACGCACAACCGCTGGCGCAGGCACTCGTCGAGGGCGACGGCCCGCAGCTGGCCCAGTCGGGTCAGCACCGGGTCCCACAGCACGCTGCCCGGCAGGTCCTGCAGCACATCGCCGCGCCACAGCCCCAGCGCCGACTCGTAGCCGCGCAGGGCGGCGGCGTGCCGGCCCACGTCCCGGGCGGTGCGCGCCCGGTGGAGACGGCGTTCGAAGAGCAGCAGGTCGTGCTCGAGGGCGGGAACCTCCAGGACGTAGCCGCCGTGGCGGGTGCGCAGCCCTCCGTGGTCCACACCGGCCGTGGCCAGCGCCGCGCGCAACGCGCGTATATAGGTGCGAAGGTTGGCGACGGCCGACCGGGGCGGCCGGGAGGGCCACAGGACTTCGGTCAAAGTGTCCAGCGAGACGAACTCCCCGGGCCGCAGCAGGAGCGTGGCCAGCACCGCCCGCGGCTTGGGCCCGCCGAGCGGGACGAATCCGCGTGTCATCGGGCCTCTGATCTGCAACGGGCCCAATATGCCGAACGTCGGCTCCCTCATCACTTCGCCCCCATGCCCCGCCCCCGGCTCATCCGTGACCGGGGCAGCGTAACGACGCGGGCGCGAACGGAACAGGACGTGTCGCGTCCGCACAGGGCGGCCTGGCTCAAGAGCCCATTGACGGTGTGCCGGTGCCGTCAGCAGACTCACGATCCCCACAAGTGAACGAACCGGTTCCCCCCGTGCCGGTTCGACGACCCGAGCGGAGACTCGCCTCATGGGACGCCGATCAGAACTCCCCTTATTCGCCGCGCTGCTGGGCAGACACGGCCCCGAGCGCCGGCGCGTGGGCGCCCTCGCCGCCGCCGCGCTGGCCCTCACCACCACCGCGGCCGCGCTGGCCTCGCCCGAGGAGGGGACTCCCGCCGAGCTCACCGCGGCGGTCTCGGCGGCAGCGGCCTGCGGGGACGGCGCGTACCAGGCCGAGGCCGTGCTCAGCGGCTCCACCTGGACGGCGCGGCGCGGCTCCACGACGGTCTACACCGGCTCCGACCTGCGCTCCGCGGTGCAGGCGGCGGTGGGCAGCCTGACCGCGGGCCGGACGTACAAGGAGCGGGTGGTGGTCCGCGGTTCGGGCTCCATGTCGGCGGGCTCGCGCATCTCGCTGCCCAGTTACACCGCCCTGGACGTCTGCGGCACCATCAACGTCACCGGCAGCGGCTCGGGCGACCAGGCGCCGGTGTACTCGCGCGGCACCCGGGACGTGGAGGTCCAGCACCTCAACGTCACCGGGACCCCGCTCTACGGCATCTTCCTGCGCAACGTGCAGAACGTGGTGCTCGGCCAGATCGACATGCGGCTCTCCTCCGGCCTGGGCGTGCGCATCGACAACCGGGGCGACACCAGCCAGTGGACCCGCAACGTCCGCATCGACAACGTGTACGTCTCGGGCGCCTCCAGCCACGCCGTGGAGACCTACGGCGTGGACGGCCTGACCGTCGGCACCGTCACCGCGCGCAACGTCGGCGAGTCGGGCCTGCTGCTCAACCAGACGATCAACGCCACGGTGACCAAGGTGGACGCGGAGAACGCGGGGACCGGCACCGGGTACGCGGCCTTCCGGATGGCCAACCGCAACGGCCGGGTGGGCAGTTCGTACCCCACCAACATCCGGGTGGGCGAGGTGGTCGCCCGCGGCGGCGGACGCGGCGTGTTCTGCGTCTCGGAGAGCGGCGGCGCGGTCATCGACCGGGTGACCATCTCCGACACGGGCAACAACGCGGTGCTGATCGAGAACTGTTACAACGTGACCCTCGCCGCGCAGAGCGGCACGGTCAGCGGCGGCGGCGAGATCCGCCTCGCCGCGCGCACGGAGTTCCCGAACAACTCCGACATCTGGATCCAGAACCTCACCGTCACCAACTCGGCGATCCGCGAGAGCCCTTGCGGGACGAACACGACCTTCCGCAACAACACGCTGGTCAACAGCAGCCAGTCGGTCTGCTGACCGGGACGGGACCGTTCCCCGGGGGCCGGTATCCGCGCGGTGCGGAGCATCGAGGAACCGGTCCCCCGTGCCGACGAGGCCGACGCGGGCGGACCGCGCGCCATGAAGGCGACGCGGCTCGCCCGCTGCGTCGTCGACTCCTCGCCCCCATACGGCGGCGCACCCCGTGCGGCGCCTGTTAGCGTGAGCGCCATGTCCCTCCCCCGTGCGTAGACGCCCTTCGAGCGGCCGGGCCACCTCGTGGTCCCGGCCTTTCGCGCGTCCGCCCGCCTCGATCCCGCGGGCGTCATCCGTCACCGCACGAGGGGCTTCTTCATGTCTGCGTCCGTTTCCCGCCCGTCCTACGTCTCCGTCCTGCGCGAACCTCACATGGCGCGGGTCTTCGCCGCCGCCCTGGTGGGGCGGTTCTCCTACGGCGTCCTCTTCGTGGCCCTGATGGTCACGCTCACCCGGGCCGCCGGCTCCTACGCCTGGGCCGGCACCGCGATCGCCCTGTTCGGTCTGGCCACCGTGTTCCTCGCGCCGGTGCGCGCCGGTCTGGTCGACCGGTTCGGCCGGCGGCGCGTCCTGCTGCCCATGGCCGCCGTGTACTCCGCCCTGCTGGGGTGCCTGAGTCTGACGGCCTGGCGGCCGGGGGCCCCGCAGTGGGCCCTGCTCGCCCTCACCCTGTCCGCGGGGGCCTGCGCCCCGCCGCTCGGGCCCGTCATGCGGGCCCTGTGGAGCGAGACGTTCGCGAAGCGGCCGGAGCTGCGGCAGCGGGCCTTCTCCCTGGACACGGTGTGTGAGGAACTGCTGTACGTGCTGGGCCCGTTGGTGGCGGGCCTGTTCATCGTCCTGGGCAACGCGGCGGCCGGTGTGGCCGCGTCCGCGGTGCTCGTGCTCGGCGGAACGGCTGCGATGGTGCTCGGGCCCGCGGTGGACCGGCCGGACGACGGGCCCACGGGCCGGGCGGCCGCGGCCGCCGGGCAGGTCCGGGCCTCCGTGCCCAGGGATCCGGTGGTGGTGGCCGCCGCCGTCGGCTTCACCCTGGGCGCGCTCAACCTGCTGGTCGTCGCGTCCGCCGAGCACCACGGCCGTCTCGCCGCCGTGTCGTGGCTGGAGGCGGCCACCGCCGTCGGCAGCACGGTCGGCGGCATCGTGTACGGCGCCCGTACCTGGCGGCTGCCGGGCCGGGCGCGCCTGCCGCTGTTCGCCCTCGCCCTCGCCGTGTCGCTGGCCCTCGCCGGGCTGGCTCCCGGGCTGCTCGCCCTGACGGCGGGGGTCGCGCTGGTCGGGCTGTGCGTGTCGCCGGCCCTGGCGACCGCCTACCTGGCCGCCGACGAGAGCGCGGACCCGGCGGGCCGGGTCCGGGCCGGCGCCTGGGTGAACAGCGCCTGCAACGCGGGGTCCTCGTGCGGGGCGGCCGGGGTCGGCCTGCTGCTGGGCGGCTTCCCGCTGCGGGTGTGCTTCGCCCTGGCCGCCCTGCCCGCGCTGACCGCGGCCCTGGCCGCCCTCCCCGGGCTGCGGCGACCGGCGGTGTCGGCCCCGTCGCCGGACCGGGCCGGGGAGCCCGGCCCGGTGGCGCGGGGCGCCTGAGCGGGAACGGGACGGCACAGCCGTCGTGCGTCCCGCCGGTCGCCCGGCGGGACGCACGAGATCGGGCGCTCAGGCCGTCACGGCGTGTACACCGAGGGCCGCGGCGCGGTGGGCATGCCGTCGCCGAGGAAGAAGCTCGGGTGCGGGGGCTGGTTGTAGGCGGTGTTCTGCCAGGCCACCGCCACCCGGTACTGGGTGTCGTGCATCAGGGTGGTGATGCGCCGGCTGGTCTCGTTCGGTGACGAGTAGACGCGCAGGGCACGGTTGTCGGTGGTGGGCCAGACCGCCTCCTCGCGCCAGTCGCCGAACAGGTCGGCGGTGAGCGCCGGGTTGGCCTTGGTGCCGTTGTTGGAGTGGACGCCGGAGGCGGTCAGCAGGCGGGTGTCGGAGCTGGTGCCGTACTTGTCGATGTGGGTGCCGTCGAGGAGTTCGCGCACCGGGTCGCCGTCCCACCAGATCACGAAGTTGCTGGAGGACGGCTTGCGGCCGATATTGCGCCCCTTGGCGTCGGACAGGCCGGAGACCGCCGAGGACCAGGACTCCGCGCCGGGGCTGCCGGCGTGGATGTCGGCCGAGACGCCGCGGCCGTTGTCGCAGCCGCAGGAGGCGTGGCTCCACAGGATCTGGCCGGTGCGGGCGTCGGCGACCCAGTCGGCGTACTTGCTGCCGTCCTCGTCGACCTTGAACACCTCGAGACCCGCGTGGGACGGGTCGAGGTCGCCGACGTGCAGCGCGTCGCCGTGACCCTGTCCGGTGTTCCACAGGCCGCGGCCGGTGTCGTCCAGGGTCATGGCGCCGTAGACGATCTCGTCCTTGCCGTCGGCGTCCACGTCGGCGACCGAGAGCTGGTGGTTGCCCTGACCGGCGTAGGAACTGTTGCCGCTCGCGTTGCTGTCGAAGGTCCAGCGCCGGGTGAGCTTGCCGTCGCGCCAGTCCCAGGCGGTGACGACGGTGCGGGTGTAGTAGCCGCGGGCCATGACGAGGGAGGGCCGCTGCCCGTCGAGGTAGGCGGTGCCGGCGAGGAAACGGTCCACGCGGTTGCCGTAGTTGTCGCCCCACGAGGAGACCGTGCCGCGCGGCGGCTCGTAGTTCACCGTCTGCAGGGCCGCGCCGCTCTGCCCGTCGAAGATCGTCAGGTACTCCGGGCCTGCCAGGACGTAGCCGGAGGAGTTGCGGTGGTCCGCGCTCGCGCTGCCGATCACCTTGCCGGCTCCGTCGACGGTGCCGTCGGCGGTCTTCATCGCCACCTCGGCTCTGCCGTCGCCGTCGTAGACCTGGAACTGCGTGTAGTGGGCGCCGGAGCGGATGTTGCGGCCGAGGTCGATGCGCCACATGCGGGTGCCGTCGAGCTTGTACGCGTCGACGATCGTGTTGCCGGTGTACCCGGACTGGGAGTTGTCCTTGGCGTCGGTCGGGGTCCACTTGACGACGAACTCGTAGCGGCCGTCGCCGTCGAGGTCGCCGGCGCTGGTGTCGTTGGCCTCGTAGGTGTAGGAGCCGCTCGCGTTCGAGCCGCCCGGCGGGGGTGAGATCGGCACGTCGCGGTAGCCGCTCGCGAGGGCGAGGGAGGCCGGGGAGGCGGCCTGCTCGGCGCCGTCCACCACGGCCCGCACGGTGTACGAGGCGCTCGCGGACGCACCGCCGTCGAGGAGGTTCGTGGCGCCGGTCAGCGGGGAGGAGTTCACCTTCGTCCCGTCGCGGTACACGTTGAACGCCACGTTCCCGGGGTCGGTGGCCAGCCAGCGCCAGGACACCAGGTTGCCGGTGCCGCTGCGCACCGAGACGACGCCCCGGTCGAGCTTCTCGACCTGCCGGCCCTGGCCGGCGGGCGCCGTGGGTCCGCCCGTCGAACCGCCGGTGGTGCTCCCGCTCGTGGACCCGGAGGTCGACCCCGAGGTGGTGCCGGACGTGGTGGAGCCGGTGGTGGAACCGGTGGTGGAGCCCGACGTCGAGCCGGACGTGGTCCCCGAGCTGGTGCCGCCGCTCGTCGTGGAGCCGTCGCAGACCGTGCCGTTGAGGGTGAACGAGGTCGGCACCACCGGCGTCGCCGAGCCGGACAGCGAGCCGTTGAAGCCGAAGCTCACGGTGGCGCCGGAGGCGACCGACCCGTTGTAGCTCAGGTTCTTCGCCGTCACCTCGGAGCTGCCGAGGGTCACGTCGGCGCCCCAGGCCTGGGTCACCGCCTCGCCGCCGGCCATCGTCCACCGCAGCGACCACGCGGTGACCGGGTCGCCGAGGTTGGTGATCTCGACGTTGGCGCCGAACCCGCCCTGCCAGGCGTTGGTGACGGAGTAGTTCACCCGGCAGCCGCCCGCCGCCTCGGCGGCGCCGGCCGACAGCTGCGTGGCCCAGATCGCGGCGCCCGCGACGAGGGCGCCGGCGGTCAGGACCGCGGCCGGGCGTAAGGACACACCTCTGGGAGTCTTCGTTCTCACTGGTCCTCCGGAAGACATGGGGGGAAGACGGGAGCCGCCCCCGCGCCCCGGAACAGACATGGGAGCGCTCCCAGGAAGTCGGGGACCATCAACCCAGACACCGCCGCCGCCGTCAACGGCCGGGACCTGGTTGGCGCGAAAGTTTCGGACCGGACGGGTGGGGCGGCTGCCGTACGGCGGAGGAGGGCCCGCGGCACCGGGCCTCCCCTCCGCTCCCCGCACGGGCCGGTGCGGTCAGTAGGCCCGTCGCGCCTCGGCGAGGCGGCCGGTGATCAGGTCCTCCGCCTCCGCCACGATGCGCTGGACGAGCCGGCGGACCGTGGGGATGTCGTCGATCAGGGCCTGGGCGAGACCGGCGCTCCAGATGCCCGCTTCCAGGTCGCCCTCCTCGAACACCCTGCGTCCCCGCGCACCGGCCACCAGGTCCCGGACGTCCGGGAACCGGCCGCCCTCGGCGAGCACGTCGACCACCTTGCGGCTGACCGTGTTGCTCGCCACCCGGGCGGTGTTGCCCAGCGGACGGAAGATCAGCTCGGTGTCGAGTTCGCCGGCCTCGACGATCCGCTCCTTGACCCGCCGGTGCACCGGAGCCTCCTCGGTGCACAGGAAGCGGGTGCCCATGGTGACGCCCTCCGCGCCCAGCGCGAGCGCCGCGACCAGTCCGGCCCCGTCGGTGAAGCCGCCGGAGGCGATCACCGGGACGCTCAGCCGGCGGGCGGCGGCCGGGATCAGGACCAGGCCCGGGACGTCGTCCTCGCCGGGGTGGCCGGCACACTCGAAGCCGTCGATGCTCACCGCGTCCACGCCGACGCGCTCGGCCTTCACCGCGTGCCGGACGCTGGTGCACTTGTGCAGGACCTTGACGCCGTGCGCGTGCAGGTCCGGGAGGTGCTCCTCGGGGCTCGCGCCGGCCGTCTCGACGATCCGCACCCCGGACTCGACGATCGCCCGGCGGTACTCGTCGTACGGAGGCGGGCTGATCGCCGGCAGGATCGTCAGGTTGACCCCGAAGGGCTGGTCGGTCATCTCGCGGCAGCGCGCGATCTCCCGCACCAGCGCCTCGGGCGTGGGCTGGGTGAGCGCGGTGAGGAAGCCGAGGGCGCCCGCCTCCGCGACGGCGGAGACCAGCTCCGCCCTGCCCACCCACTGCATCCCGCCCTGCACGATGGGGTGCCGCACCCCGAACATCTCGGTGAAGCGTGTCCTCAGCATCGCCGCCCCCGCCGCCTACAGTCCGTAGGTCTTGCCGATGATGTCCCGCTGGATCTCGCTGGTGCCGCCGTACACCGTGGAGACGACGGTCTGGCGCAGCAGTCCTTCCATGCCGTACTCGGTGGCGTAGCCGTAGCCGCCGAGCATCTGCATGCCCTCCAGGGCGATGTGCTTGGCGAGTTCGGTGCACTTGAGCTTGGCCATGGACGCCTCGCGGGCGAAGACGCGGCCCGGTGCGGCGTCGATCGCGGCGGCGGTGTCGTCCAGCAGCAGCCGGGCGCACTCGAGTTCGGTGGCCATGTCGGCGATGCGGTGCTTGAGGGCCTGGAAGGAGCCGATCGGCCGCCCGAACTGCTCGCGCTGACGCACGTAGTCGAGGGTGTCGTCGAAGGCGCGGCGGGCGACGCCCAGCATCATCGCGGCGAGGATCATCCGTTCCAGGTTGAGGCCGGCCATCAGCTGGCCCCAGGCCTGGCCGACCGTGCCGACGACGGCGGAGTCGGGGAGGAAGCAGTCGGTGAACCAGAGGTCGTTGACCTCCTTGCCGCCCATCGTCTCGATGCCGCTGATCCGCAGGCCCTCGGCGTCGGTGGGCACCATGAACTGGGTGAGGCCCTGGTGCTTGGAGTCCTCCTGCGAGGTGCGGGCGATGAGCAGGATGTGGTCGGCGAAGTGGGCGTTGGAGCACCAGGTCTTCTGGCCGTTGACCAGGTAGCCGCCGTCGACGCGCTCGGCGCGGCAGGTGAGCGCGCCCACGTCGGAGCCGGCGCCGGGCTCGGACATCGAGACGGCCTCGACCCGGCCGCGCACCACCCCTTCGAGGATGACGCGCTTCTGCTCCTCGGTTCCGAACTTCTCGTAGGCGGCCGCGGTGATGACGGTGGTGCCGAAGCCGCTGATGGGGGCGCGCCCGTAGGCGGTCTCCTCCAGGAAGAGACAGAGGTCGACCATGCCCTGGCCGGCGCCGCCGTACTCCTCGGGGAGGGCGATGCCGAGCCAGCCGAGGCCGGCCATCTTCTCGTACAGCCGCTGGTTGTGCGGTTCCTGGCCGTTCGCGGTGAGCTTGTCGCGCTGCTCCTTGGTGCCGCACTCGCGGCGGCAGAAGTCGCCTATCGCCTTGACCAGGTCGCGGCGCTCGTCAGTCAGGACTCGGGGCATGGGGGTGCTTCCTCCTTGAGAGGCGGTTCGGTCACTCGTCGTCCCGCACGGCCGGGAAGACCGTGTTCACGAGATGCAGCACGGTGCGGGTCAGCATCACGTGCAGGTCGCTGCGGCTGAGCGTGGAGCGCACCAGCCACTCGCGGGAGGCGGCCTTGAGCATGCCGCCGTGGGCGCGGATCATCGCCCGGAGCTTCTGCCGTCCCTCGACGACGTCGGTCATCATGGCGGCCTCGAGGACCCGGTCGGTGGCGATCTCGTCGGCCTCGAGCATGATCTGGTCGATCTCGGGGTCGTTGCCGAGGGCCTCCAGGCCGATCGCGGAGAGCCACATGTCCCGGTTGCGCTCGACGACCTCGAGCCACCGGTCCACGCAGATGGAGACCCGCTCCTCGGCGGTGGTGGGCGGCAGCCGCTCGGAGACGGAGGCGGGGATCACCATCATCTGGCGCACCACCTCCAGGTACAGCTGCCGCTTCCCGCCGAAGTAGTGGTTGATCAGCGCCCGTGCCACCCCGGCCTCGGCCGCGATGTCCGAGGTGGACACCGTGGCGTAGCTGCTGGCCCCGAAGAGCCTGCGGGCGACGGCGAGGATCTCCGCCCTGCGGGCGTCCGGATCCATCCTGCGTCGTTGTACCTGGCGCTGACCGCCCATGGCGTCCATCCCTCTCGTCGGTCCGCCGTCGTCGTGTCGACGGCCGACCTATGTGTACATCGACTCGATCGTCGTGGCGTGCAGCCGGTCGACGTCCCTGCGGCGCAGGCTCAGCTTCGGGGTCAGCTCGCCGGACTCCGCGGTCCACGGGCCGGGCAGCACCCGGTGCCGCTTCACCTGCTCGGGCCGGGCCAGCCGCGCGTTGGCCTCGGCGACCGCGGCGTCGAGGGCGGCCAGCACCTCGGGGTGGCGGGCCAGTTCCTCCAGGCCGCCGGCGTCGATGCCGTTGGCCTTCGCCCACAGGGGCGCCATCTCCTCGTCGAGCACCAGCAGGGCCGTGATGTACGGGCGCCGGTCGCCGATCGCGACGGCCTGGGCGACCAGCGGGTGGGCGCGCAGCAGGGACTCCACCTTGGTGGGGGCGATGTTCTTGCCCCCGTCGGTGATGATGATCTCCTTCTTGCGGTCGGTGACGGTGACGATGCCCCGGTCGTCGATCGTGCCGACGTCGCCGGTGGCCAGCCAGCCGTCGGCGTCGGTGGCCGGCTCGATGCCGCCCTCGGCCCGCAGGTAGCCGGGGACCACGACCGGGCCGCGGACGAGGAGTTCGCCGTCCTCGGCGGCCTTCACCTCGATGCCGGGGCCGGGCCTGCCGACCGCGCCGAGGGCGAACGCGCCGGGGATGCTCACGGTCGCCGCGCCGGTGGTCTCGCTCAGGCCCCACACCTCGTACACCGCGAGTCCGACGCTCGCGAGGAACTCCAGGACGGCGGTGGGGATGGGGGCGGCGCCGCTGAAGGCGCGGCGGCACTCGTCGAAGCCGACGGCGGCGCGGATGGGCAGCAGCACCTGTTCGTCGGCCTGCCGCAGCGAGTCGGCGACGTCCTCGGGCACCTCCTGGCCCTCGGAGCGCAGCCGGAACGCCTCCAGGGCGAGCTTCTGCGCCTGCGCCACCGCGGCGGCGCGTTCCCCGGTGAGCGTGGAGAGCTTCGCGCGCAGCCCGGCGGCGAGTTTCTCCCAGACCCGGGGGACGCCGAAGAAGCCGTGCGGGCGCACCTGGAGCAGTCCGGGCAGCAGCTGGGCCGGGTCCGGGCAGATCGTGACGTGGCCGGCGTTACAGATCGGCATGTAGATGCCGAGCACCCGTTCGGCGATGTGCGCCATCGGCAGGTAGGCCAGCGTCCGCGGATGCTCGGGCACGGCGACCAGTTCGTCCTGCATGAGCGACTCGTAGATGACGTTGCGGTGGGTGAGCACCACGCCCTTGGGGTCGCCGGTGGTGCCCGAGGTGTAGACGACGGTCAGCGGCTGGTCGGTGGTGACGGCGTCGGTGAGCGCCTCGAAGGCCGCCTCGTCGGGCTTCACGCCGCCGCGCACGGCCTGGTAGCTGACGAACCGCTCGTCGCCCTCGGGGGCGACGGACCAGTCGAGGACGACGACGGCCCGCAGGCCGGGGAGGTCGTCGAGGACGGGGCCCCAGCGGCGCATCTGCTCCTCGCCCTCCAGGACGAGGACGGTGGCCGCGCTGTGCCGGGCGACGAAGCGGATCTGCTCGGTGCTCAGGGTGTCGTAGGTCGAGCAGGACAGCGCCCCGAGGTGGACGGCGGCCAGGTCGGCGACCCAGTGCTCGGCGCGCTTGGACATCGCGATCAGCATGCGCTCGCCCTCGCGCAGGCCGAGCGCGGCGAGCCCGCGGGTCAGGGCGGCGACCTCGGCGCGCAGCTGGAACCAGGTCAGCGTGCCCTCGTCGGGGCCGACGCCGGTGGTGAGTGCGGGAAGTGCGGGGAACTGCTCGGCGTTGCGCCGTAGCAGCCTGGGAATCGTCGACCCTTCGACGGTCTCCTGCAGTTGCTCTGCTGTGGCCACGGCGGGCTCCCTCCATCGCGAACCGTGAGCGGACTCCTCGAGCGGGGCCCACAGTGGACCGGGTACTGGCCGAGTGTCAATAGATCGCGCAACGGACAGCGCGACCTCCTGGCCGGACCCACAACCACCGTGCGCCAAAGGGCCTGTGTGGAAACCCGAGCTATTGACACAGCGCCAACAACTGCCCTTACCTGTTGTTCGCCGGATGCTCCCGCGGGCCGTCGCACCGCTTCTGCGGCCGGCTCCGGGAGCACGTCGCACCGACCAGAGGAAGTGCGAGGACAGTGACCGAGGCATTCATCTACGACGCGATCCGCACCCCACGCGGCAAGGGCCGCGGCGGCGCACTGCACCACGTCAAACCGGTGTCGCTGGTGACCGGGCTGATCGACGAGCTCCGCCGCCGCCACCCGCGGCTCGACCCCGCCCGGATCGACGACATCGTGCTCGGCGTCGTCTCGCCGGTGGGCGACCAGGGCATGGACGTCGCCAAGACCGCGGCCCTGGTGGCCGGGCTGCCGGACCACGTGGCCGGGGTGCAGCTCAACCGCTTCTGCGCCTCCGGCCTGGAGGCCGTCAACGTGGCCGCCCAGAAGGTCCGTTCGGGCTGGGAGCAGCTGGTGCTGGCCGGCGGCGTGGAGTCCATGTCGCGGGTGCCGATGGGCAGCGACGGCGGGGCGATGGCCGCGGACCCGGAGACGGCCTACGACACGTACTTCGTGCCGCAGGGCGTCGGCGCGGACCTGATCGCGACGATCGAGGGGTTCACCCGCGAGGACGTCGACCGCTACGCGGTGCGCTCCCAGGACCTGGCCGCGAAGGCCTGGTCCGGCGGGCACTTCGCCAGGTCCGTGGTGCCGGTGCGCGACCGCAACGGGATCACGGTGCTCGCCGAGGACGAGCACCCGCGTCCGGGGACGACGGTGGAGACGCTGGCCGCGCTGAAGCCCTCGTTCGCCGCCGTCGGCGACCTGGGCGGCTTCGACGCGGTGGCGCTGCAGAAGTACCACTGGGTCGAGCGGATCGAGCACGTCCACACCCCGGGCAACTCCTCGGGCATCGTGGACGGTTCGGCGCTGGTCCTGGTCGGCTCGGAGCGGGCCGGGGCGGAGCTCGGTCTGACCCCGCGTGCCCGGGTGGTCGCCACCGCGGTCAGCGGCGCCGACCCGACGATCATGCTCGTCGGCCCGGCCCCGGCGACCCGCAAGGCGCTGGAGCTCGCCGGGCTGACGGTGGACGACATCGACCTGTTCGAGATCAACGAGGCGTTCGCCTCGGTGGCGCTCCGCTACGTCAAGGACCTCGCCCTGCCCTGGGAGAAGGTCAACGTCAACGGCGGCGCGATCGCCATGGGGCACCCGCTCGGGGCCACCGGGGCGATGCTCGTCGGCACCGTCGTGGACGAGCTGGAACGCCGCTCGGCGCGGCGCGCGGTGGTCAGCCTCTGCGTCGGCGGCGGCATGGGCATCGCCACCGTCGTCGAACGCCTGTGACCCCGCCGGACCCGCAGGACCTGTCGGAGCCGCTGGACACGCCGGACCCGCCGGACCCGCTGCGGTCCGTGCCCACCTGGAGAGGAACGCCGTACCGATGCCGCACACGAACATGATCGGCTGGGAGCAGGACGCCGACGGCGTCGTCGTGCTGACGATGGACGACCCCGGCCGGCCGGTCAACACGATGAACCGCACCTGGACCGACTCGATGGGCGCCGTCCTCGACCGGCTCGAGGCCGAACGCGACGGCGTCACCGGTGTCGTCCTCACCTCCGCGAAGAAGAGCTTCTTCGCGGGCGGCGACGTCGACTTCATGAGCCGGGCCCGCCCGGAGAACGCCGCCGAACTGGCCGAGAACTGTGCCCTGCTGAAGTCGCAGCTGCGCCGCCTGGAGACGCTGGGCCGGCCGGTCGCCGCGGCCGTCAACGGCACGGCGCTGGGCGGCGGGCTGGAGGTCGCGCTCGCCTGCCACCACCGCGTCGCGCTGGACGTCCCGGACAGCCGCATCGGGCTGCCGGAGGTGATGCTCGGGCTGCTGCCCGGCTGCGGCGGGGTCAGCCGGACCGTGCGGCTGCTGGGTGTGCGGACGGCGCTCACGGAGGTCCTGCTGCAGGGGCAGCGCTACCGGCCGGCCGAGGCGCTGGCCAAGGGCCTGGTCCACGAACTCGCCGCGACGTCACAGGAGTTGCTGGCGAAGGCCCGGCAGTGGGTGCTGGAGCACCCGGACGCCGCCCAGCCCTGGGACCGTCCCGGCTTCCGGATCCCCGGCGGGGACCCCTCGCACCCGGAGCTCGCGGCGGCCCTGCCGGCCTTCGCGGCGAACCTGCGCAAGCAGCTCAAGGGGGCGCCGATGCCGGCGCCCCGCAACATCCTGGCCGCGGCGGTCGAGAGCGCGCAGACCGACTTCGCGGCCGGCGAGCGGATCGAGACCGCCTACCTGGTCGAGCTGATGACCGGCCAGGTCGCGAAGAACATGATGCGGGCGTTCTTCTACGACACCCGGCGCATCGCGTCCGGCGGCAGCCGCCCGGCCGGGCACCCGCCGCACACCGCGCGCCGGGTGGCGGTGCTGGGCGCGGGCATGATGGGCGCGGGCATCGCGTACTCCTGCGCCCGAGGCGGCCTGGAGGTGGTCCTGAAGGACGTTTCGCCCGAGGCCGCCGAGCGGGGCCGGCGGTACTCCGAGAAGCTGCTCGCCCAGGCCGTCGCGCGCGGCCGGACGAGCCGGGCGGAGGCGGACGCCGTCCTCGCCCGGATCACCCCGACCGCGGAGGCCGCGGACCTGGCCGGCTGCGACCTGGTGATCGAGGCGGTCTTCGAGGACCCCGCCCTCAAGCACCGGGTGTTCGCCGAGATCGAGCACGTGGTCGCACCGGACGCGCTGCTGGGCTCCAACACCTCCACGCTGCCCATCACCCAGCTCGCCGAGGGGGTGGGCCGGCCGGAGGACTTCATCGGCCTGCACTTCTTCTCGCCGGTCGACCGGATGCCGCTGCTGGAGATCGTCACCGGCGCGAAGACCGACGGGCGGACGGTGGCCAGGGCACTCGACCTCGCGGCGCAGATCGGCAAGACACCCATCGTGGTCAACGACAGCCGGGGCTTCTTCACCAGCCGTGTCATCGCCCGGTTCCTGGACGAGGCGGTGGCGATGGTCGGCGAGGGCCTGCACCCCGCCTCGGTGGAGCAGGCCGGCTCCCAGGCCGGTTACCCGGCGCCGCCGTTGCGGCTGATGGACGAGCTGACGCTGACGCTGCCCCGCCGGATTCGGGAGGAGACCAGGGCGGCGGTGCTCGCCGAGGGCGGGCAGTGGCGTCCGCACGGCTCGGAGGCGGTGGTGGACCGGATGATCGACGAGTTCGGGCGCGGCGGGCGCTCCTCGGGCGCCGGCTTCCACGCCTACGAGGACGGACGCCGCACAGGTCTGTGGCCGGGCCTGTACGAGCACTTCACCAGGCCGGGGCGGGAGATCCCGTTCGAGGACATGAAGGAGCGGATGCTGTTCGCCGAGAGCCTGGACGCCGTGCGCTGCCTCGACGAGGGCGTCCTGCGCTCGGTGGCGGACGCCAACGTCGGCTCGATCCTGGGCATCGGCTTCCCCGCCTGGACCGGCGGGGTGCTGCAGTACGCCAACGGCTATCCGGGCGGCCTGCCCGGCTTCGTCGCCCGGGCCAGGGAGTTGGCCGACCGGTACGGGGAGCGGTTCGAGCCGCCCGCCTCCCTGGTGGCGCGGGCGGAGAGCGGGGAGCTCTACGAGTGAGCCGGGCGCGGTGGCTCGAGCATCGGCACCAGGAACCGCCGGGCCACCGCGCGCATCTGTTCGTCGTCCTCGATGTCGACGACATGGCTCGGGATGACCAGGAAGGACGCGGAGATCCGCACCATCATCTCGGCCACCAGGTCGACGTCGACGTCCTCGGAGACGTTGCCGGCCTGCTGCTCCCGGCGCAGCCCGCCGGCCAGGAACTGGCGGACGGCGGCCAGGGTGCGGCCGCCGTCGCTGGTCATGGACGGCACCACCGCGTCCGGCTCGACGGCCATCAGGCCGCCGATGAGGGCGTTGCGGCGGATGGCGCGCAGCGAGCTGACGAAGCCCAGCTCGACCCGGTCGGCGACCGTCGCGGCGCCCTGGACGTCGTGCACGAACCGGTCGAAGTAGCGCCGGAACTCCCGCCGGACGACCTGCTCGACCAGCACGTCCTTGGTGGCGAAGCGGCGGTAGACGGTGATGCGGGAGACGCCGGCCAGCTTGGCCACGTCCGCCATGGTGGACCGCTTGATGCCGATCCGGCAGAACTGCTCGTAGGCGGCGTCGAGCAGGCGCGCGGCGATGTCGTCGTCCGGATCCGCGCCCTCGACGGCCTCGGTGAACGCTATCTCGATCAGCGACGGGACGTCCGAGGAGGTCATGAGCACCGACCGTACAGGCTGCGCGCGGGCTCCCGCCCCTTCCGGTTGTGCCACTGCCACGGGTTCCTCCCTGATGCCGCCGAACCTCTGGCGTTCATGACCCGCTTGTGCTCCTCTGGAGATACAAAGAAACGGTTCGTGTTTCACGATACCAAACGGGACGGGCGCGGCACGGGACCCGAGGAGGAGTCGGACGTCATGGACCAACTCAGCAGGCGCAGGATGCTGCTCACCGGCGGCACGCTGGGGGTGTTCGGGGCGCTGGGCCTGGCGTCCCCGGCCCGGGCCAGGTCCCTGTGGACCTGGTCGCCGGCCGGATCGGTGGCGGGCGCCGGTGCGGGCGTCGACCCCGAGTGGGTGTGGGACGAGGAGGTCGACCATCTGATGGCCTCCGTGCTCGACCGGGGCGACGTCGCCCGGGTCAACGAGGCGCTGCGCGGATGGACCCGCAACGACCAGCCGGTGCCCACCGGCCTGCCCGCCGACGTACGGGACTGGGCGGAGGAGGCCCGCCGGCTGCCCACCTGGGCGGACCGCTCGAAGCTGGAGCTCGCGGCGGACTTCAACAAGCGCCGGGGCATCTACCTCAACCTGCTCAACGGGGTGGGCGGCGGGATGCTCAGCACCGCCATCCCCCGCGAGGCGCGCGCCGTGTACTGGTCCAAGGGCGGCGCCGACATGGAGGACCGGGTCGCCAAGACCAGCCTGCTGGGCTTCGCCGTCGGCGACCTGAACGCCTACCGCCCCGACGGCAAGGTGATCGTGGAGTCGGTCAAGACGCGGATGGTGCACGCGGCCGTGCGGCACCTGCTGCCGCGGTCCCCGGACTGGGCGCGGACCAGCGGCGGCCAGACCATCCCCATCAGTCAGGCCGACATGATGGTCACCTGGCACAGCCTGCCCACCTACGCGATGCGCACCATGTCGCAGTGGAAGGTGCCGATGCCCGCCGCCGACAAGGAGGCGTACCTGCACCTGTGGCAGGTGAGCGCGCACATGCTCGGCATCAGGGACGAGTACATCCCGGCCACCTGGGACGACGCGAACGCCCAGTACCGGCAGGTGCTCGAGCCGGTCCTGACCTCCACGCGCGAGGGCGTGGAGCTGACCGACATCCTGCTGGGCCAGCTCGCCGAGCAGACCAGCCCCGGCGGCATCGACCGGCCGCTGTGCGACGCGCTGGCCCGGTACCTGGTCGGCGACGAGATCGCCGACATGGACGGCATCGGGCGCGAGCCGTTCTGGGAGGCGGCGATCCGCACCGCCTGGCCGGCCCTGGTGGCCTTCCGGGAGAAGCTGATCCCGCTCCCTCTGGTGCCGCCGCTCGCCTGGACGATCGACGAGGCCGTCCGCCAGTACATCCTCTTCTACCTCACCAAGGGGCAGGGCGCGCACATCGAGATCCCTGACACCAACCGTCCCACCGACGCGTGACATTCCAGGAGGAGTTCACACCATGGCAGACATCGACAGGCGGAGATTACTGCTCGCGGGCGCGGGCGGCGCGCTGGGCGCCTTCGGGGCGCTGAGCCTGGCCTCGCCGGCCCGGGCCAGGTCCCTGTGGACCTGGTCGCCGGCCGGGTCCGTGGCCGGCACGGGAGCGGGCGTCGACCCCGAGTGGGTGTGGGACGAGGAGGTCGACGCGGTCGTCGCGAACCTGATCGACCGCGGGCAGGTACCCCTCGTCAACGACCTGCTGCGCGACTGGGTGCGCAACGACCAGCCGCTGCCGGCCGGTCTCCCCGGGGAGCTGCGGGCCTGGATGGAGGAGGCCCGCAAGCTGCCTCCCTGGGCGAACACGACCAAGCTCCAGGCGGCCGTCGACTTCACGAAGAAGAAGGGGCTCTACACCGGCGCCCTGTACGGCCTGGGCAGCGGCCTGTTGTCCACCGCCATCCCCCGCGAGGCGCGCGCCGTGTACTACTCCAAGGGCGGCGCCGACATGAAGGACCGGGTGGCCAAGACCGCCCAGCTCGGCTACGACGTCGGCGACGTGTACGCCTACAAGCCGCAGGGCGGCATGATCGCGACCGCCGTGCGCACCCGCCTGGTGCACGCGGCGGTGCGGCACCTGCTGCCGCAGTCCCCGGGCTGGGCGCGGACCAGCGGCGGCCAGACCATCCCCATCAGCCAGGCCGACATGATGGTCACCTGGCACAGCCTCCCTACGTATGTCATGAGCAGGCTGAAACAGTGGAGGGTGCCGATCTCGGCCGCCGAGTCGGAGGGCTTCCTGCACGTGTGGCAGGTGACCGCCCACATGCTCGGCATCAAGGACGAGTACATCCCCGCCACCTGGGCCGACGCCAACGCCCAGTCCGCACAGGTCCTCGACCCGATCGTGGCCCACACGCCCGAGGGCGCGGCGCTCACCGACGCGCTGCTCGGCATCATCGCCGAGGTGGACGCCGGCCTCACCGAGCCGCTGATCAACGCGTTCTCCCGGTACATCGTCGGCGACCGGGTCGGCGACCTCATCGGCCTGGACCGCGAGCCGCTCCTCCAGCCGATCGTCAGCGGCGCCTGGCCGCTGGTGGTGGCCTTCCGCGAGGCCCTCATCCCGTTCCCGGGCGTGCCCTCCATCGCCTGGGTGCTGGAGGAGGCGCTGCGCAAGTTCGTCCTGCTCTTCATGGCCGAGGGGCGCCCCATCCACCTGGAGATCCCCGACGCCAACCGCCCCCTGTGACCCGCCCCGCACGCTGATCCGCCCACGGGAGCGAGGGGGCCCGGTTCCTTCACGGGACCCCCTCGCCTTCGCCCTTGCCGTCAGGGCGCGCCCACGGAAAGGTGCGCGCCGAACCCCCTTCCACGACGGGACGTCCACGAACATGCGCAGTGACGAGCGGGAGACCGGGTCCGCCGCGCGGCCGGGTCCGCCGGGCGGCGGGCGGGCCCTGGGCCGGCGCCGCTTCCTCGGCTACGTGCTGGCCGCGCCCACCCTGGTGACCGCCGCCGAGATCGTGGCGGCCGCGCCCGCCGGTGCGGCCACGCCGCCCTCCGAGGGCGCGGCCGTGGAGATCCCCTCCCCCGAGATCACCGAACTGGTCGACCTCAACGACGTGATGACCCTGGCGGCACTGCCCACCTCGGCCCTGATCACCGTCGAGGTGCACCAGGACGGCACGGTGTCCTTCGCCCTGCCGCGCGCCGAGGTCGGCCAGGGCATCACCACCTCGACGGCGATGCTGATCGCCGAGGAGCTGGACGTGCCGGTGGACCGGGTCCGGGTCACCCTGGCCGACGCGCGCCCCGAGCTGCTCTTCAACCAGCTCACCGGCGCCTCCAACACCACCATCTCGACGTACACGCCGATCCGGGTGGCCGCCGCCGTCGCCCGGCAGCGGCTGCTGCTGGCCGCCGCCGCGCGGCTCGGCGCGCCGGTGGGCGACCTGACGCTGAAGGCCGGCGTCGTCACCGGACCCGGCGGGCGCCGCGTCGGCATCGGGGACCTGTCCGCGCCGGCCGCGGCCCTGCGCACCGAGCGGGTGTCCGTGGAACTCAAGGCGGCCGACGAGTTCACCGTCGTCGGCCGCCCACACAACCGTGTCGACGCGCTCGCCGCGGTCACCGGCCGCAAGAGGTTCACCATGGACCTCGACGTCCCCGACGCCCTGCCGACCATGGTGTGCCGCCCCCCGACGATCAACGGCAGACCCGGCGAGGTCGCCAACCTCGCGGAGGTCCGCGCGATGCCCGGCGTCACCGACGTGGTGACGGTCTCCACGGGCGTCGCCGTGCGGGCGCGGACCTTCGGGCGGTGCATCGACGCCGTGCGCGCCCTGCGGGTGTCGTGGCGGCCGGGCACCGCGGAGGGGAAGTCCGACGCGACCGTGCTGCGCGCGCTCCGCGCCGCCGAACCCTCGCTCGGGCTGCCGCCGTTGACGCCGAGCGTGGAGGGCGAGTTCACCTTCCACTTCCGCAGCAACAGCGCGCTGGAGACCAACTGTGCGATCGCCGACGTGCGGTCCGACCGCGCGGAGATCTGGGCGTCGCTGAAGTCGCCGGTCGTCGCCCAGGAGACCCTTGCCGTCAAGCTGGGTCTGCCGGTGGGCTCGGTGCGCGTCCATGTCACCGAGGGCGGCGGCTCGTTCGGCCGCAAGCTCTTCTTCGACGCCGCGCTGGAGGCCGCCGAGGTCTCGAAGAGGATCGGCAAGCCGGTCCGGCTGATGTGGCACCGCGCCGACGACTCGCGGCAGGGCCGCACGCACCCGATGGCCCGTTCACGGGTGCGCATCGACCACCTCGGCTCCACCGTGCTCGGTTACCGGCAGCGGCACACCGGCGTGGCCACCGACCTCGGCCACGGGCTCGGCGAACTCCTCACCTCGGTGGCCGCCCAACTGCCCTTCGGCGACGCCACCTTCGCCCAGACCTTCTTCCAGCTCTCGCAGTCGATGCCGTACCGCTTCGGCGCCAACAGCCGCCTGCTGAACGAGGTCGACAAGGGCTTCAACACCGGCAGCATGCGCAACGTCTACTCCCCCGACGTCACCTGCGCGCGGGAGCTGATGGTGGACAAGCTCGCCGCGAAGCTGGGCCGGGACCCCTACGAGTTCCGGCGCGACGTCCTCCAGGACGACCGCGCGCGGGCGGTGCTGGGGGCGGTCGCCGAGGCCGGGAAGTGGGGGCGCTCCATGCCGGCCGGCACGGCCCAGGGCATCGCGCTGCACACCGAGTACCACTCCGCCAACGCGGTCCTGGTGGAGATCGACTGCCGCCCCCAGACGGTGAACCGCCCGGTCCGCGACGGGGTGGCGGGGCCGCGCGTCACCCGGGCGGTCGTCGCCGTGGACGTGGGGCTGACCGTCAACCCGCGCGGCCTGGAGGCGCAGATGCTGGGCTGCCTGATGGACGGCATCGCCCTGACGCTGACCTCGAGCCTGCACCTGCGCGACGGGTACTTCCTGGAGGCGAGCTGGGACAACTACTTCTACACCCGGCAGTGGAACGCCCCGCCGGAGGTGGAGGTGATCGTCATGCCGGACACCACCGGCAAGCCGGGCGGCGCCGGGGAGCTGGGCGTGGCCGCGTCGATGGCCGCGGTCGCCTGCGCCTACGGGCGCGCCACCGGCACCATGCCGACCAGTTTCCCGGTCAACCACGGCACGCTCTCCTTCGAGCCCAAGCCGACCGTCCCGCCCGTCCCGGCCTCGCCCACCGACGGCCTCGACCACGTCCGCTGACTTCTGGGAGCGATCCGTGCCCGTGCACACTTTCCGGCTCAACGGCGAGCAGGTCACCGTGGAGGCCGACGACGACGAGCGGCTGCTGTGGGTCCTGCGCGACCTGCTGGGCGTGACCGGACCCAAGTACGGGTGCGGCATCAACGTCTGCAAGGCCTGCACCAGCCACCTCAACGGCCGCGCCATGAACCCCTGTTCGGTCCCGGTGAAGGACCTGTCCGCCGGCGACGAGGTCACCACCATCGAGGGCCTGGCGGACACGGTGGACGCGGAGCTGCACCCCATGCAGCAGGCGTGGCTGGACCAGGACGTCGCCCAGTGCGGCTACTGCCAGCCGGGCCAGATCATGGCCGCCGTCGCCCTGGTCCGCCGCGTCGCCGAGGAGGGCCGCGGCATCACCGAGGCCGACCTCGACACCATCCGCAACATCTGCCGCTGCGGGACCTACCCGCGCATCCGGGCCGCCATCAAGGCGGCGGCGGCCGGGATGTGACGGGAGGCCCCGCGGGCGGCGGGTCGTCAGGGCTTGCGGCCGTCAGGGCTTGCGGGCGTCAGGGCTTGCGGGCGACGCCGCACACCGCGTGGGCCGGGGCCTCCGGCATCGGACCGGACAGGTGCGGCCGCCAGTCGGCGGACCGGACCACGCCCGGCTCCACCAGCTCCAGGCCGTCGAAGAAGCGGGCGATGTCCTCGGCGGGGCGCAGGTGGTAGTTGTGCGCGGACTGCGCGTTGTACGCGGCCACCGCCGTGTTCAGCGCCTCGCTGGTGTCCGTGCCGTCCGAGAGGGCCAGGTAGCTGCCGGACGGCAGGGCCTCCACCAGCGTGCGCACCACGCCCCAGGGGTCGTCCTCGTCGGGCAGCTGGCCCATGATCCCCAGCAGCGTCAGGCCGACCGGCCGGCTGAAGTCGAGGGTGCGCGCCGCCTCCTCGAGGATCCGGTGCGGGTCCTTCACGTCGGCCTCGACGTAGTCGCAGGCGCCTTCCGGACCGCTGGTGAGCAGCGCCTGCGCGTGCACCAGGACCAGCGGGTCGTGGTCCACGTAGACGATCCGGCTCTCCGGGGCGATCCGCTGGGCCACCTCGTGGGTGTTGTCCGCGGTGGGCAGACCGGTCCCAATGTCGAGGAACTGCCGCACGCCCGCCTCCCCGGCCAGGAACCGCACGGCCCTGCCGAGGAAGACGCGCTGCTGCCGGGCGACCGCCGCGAAGTCGGGGAAGGTGGTGAGGATCGCCTCACCGACCTCGCGGTCGGGAGGGTAGTTGTCCTTGCCGCCGAGGAGGTAGTTCCACACCCGCGCGGAGTGGGGGCGGTCGGAGCGCAGCCGGTCCGGCTTTTCCTGTTCGAAGAGACCCATGCGCGCAGCCTCACACGAGCCGGGCGATCTTCGCCATAGCTTGCGGGAATCCAACAGGCGTTCGCCTGAGCCTCGTTGCCGGACGGCTCGTGGACGGCTCGTCAGAGGGCTCCCTGTCCGGCGGACGGTGCGGCCACCGGGGCCTCCTTGCGCAGGTGGACCATGCCCAGGTGCGGGGCGACCCGTTCGGTGCGGTAGGGGCGGTACCCGGCGGCGGTGTACAGGGCGATCTGCTCGGTGCTGCGGTCGCCCGTGAACAGCTCCAGCCATGCCGCGTCGCCCGCCCGTTCCTCGGCCGCCGCCAGCAGCCGGCGGCCGAGGCCGCGCCGCTGGAGGCGTGGGTGGACCACGAGCCGGCCGATGTGGAAGGCGTCGCCCTGCCTGCGGCCGCGGACCGAGCCGACCACCTCGCTGCCGAGCCGCACCACGAGCAGCACGCCGGCCTCGTGGTCCGCGCGCACGCCCGCCAGGTCCTGGGTGAGCGGCGGGAGGGTGTGGTCGTCGTACCGCGCCGCCTCGCCCTGGTAGGCGAGGTACTGGAGCTTCAGTACGCCCTCGAGGTCGTCCGGCGTCGCCTCCGACACCGTCAACTCCCCTGTGTCCGGCTGCATCCGGGCCCCCCGTGTGATCGTCGTGGCGCGTCACCCTGGCACACCGCGGCCGGAGGCATCCATTCCCGGGAGGCTTTCCGGTCAGCCGCGGCGGCCCTTGCGCAGGAAGCGGCGCAGGCGGGTGAGCGGCCAGGTGGTGATCACCTCGTCCGCGGTGAGCCAGCCCCGTCGCGCGGTGGCCACGCCGAAGCGCAGGTGGCGCAGGTCGGGGACGGAGTGCGCGTCGCTGTCGACGGCGAACCGCACGCCGTGCCGCCGGGCCCGCAGGATGTCCTCGTCGCGCAGGTCGAGGCGGTTGGGGTGCGCGTTGATCTCCATGGCGGTGCCGGTGCGGGCGCACGCGGCGAACACCTCGTCGAGGTCGAACTCGATCCCGGGCCGCTTGCCGAGGATGCGGGTCGTGGGGTGACCGATGATGTTGACGTGCGGGTTCTCACAGGCGCGGACCAGTCGCCGGGTGAGTTCCTCGCGGCTCTGGCGGAAGTGCGAGTGGATGGAGGCCACGCACACGTCGAACCCGGCCAGGAAGTCCGCCGGCCAGTCCACCTCGCCGTCCGGGTCGATGTTCAGCTCCACCCCGTGCAGCAGCCGCATGCCGCCGCCGCGGTCGGTGCGGCCGCGTTTGCCGTAGGCCCCGTCGAGGGCGCGGACCTGCTCGCGCTGGGCGAGGATCCGCTCCTCGGTCATCTGCTGCATGGACAGGTCGGGCGCGTGGTCGGTGACCGCGTAGTAGGCGTGCCCGAGCTTCGCGGCCTCGGCGACCATCTGCTCCAGCGGGGCGAGGCCGTCGGTGAGGTCGGTGTGGGTGTGCAGGTCGCCGCGGAGGTCGGACTCCTCGATCAGCTCGGGCAGCCCGTCACCCCGCCCGGCCCTCTCCTCCCGGGCGGCCTCGATCTCGCCGCGGTCCTCCCGCAGCTCGGGCGGGATCCAGGGCAGGTCCAGGCGGGCGTAGACCTCCTCCTCGGTCTCGGAGACGATCTTCTCCCTGCTCTCCGCGTCGAACAGCCCGTACTCGGACAGCTTGAGCTTCTCGCGCACGGCGATCTCCCGGACGCGGATGTTGTGCGCCTTGGAGCCGGTGAAGTACAGCATCGCCGCGCCCCAGGAGTCGGGCGGCACGACGCGCAGGTCGACGGCGAGGCCCCGGTCCGTGCGGACCGAGGTCTTGGAGCGGCCGCGGGCGGTCACCTCGGAGACGTACGGCAGGGCGGCGAAGGCCTCCATGAACGACTCGGAGTCCTCGGCCGCGACCAGCACGTCGACGTCCCCGATGGTCTCCCGGCCCCGGCGCAGCGACCCGGCGTACTCGCACCGCAGGCAGCCGTCGATCCGTGACAGCGTGGCGACCACCTCCTCGGCGAGGTCGAGGGCCGCGTCGATCAGCACCCGGTCGCCGGCGGACCTCATGAGCTCCACGCCGTGGAGGATGTTCTCCTCGGTCCTGGGGCCGAAGCCCTTGAGGTCGCGCAGCCGCTCGGCGTGGATCGCCTCGACGAGTTCGTCGACGGAGGAGACCCCCAGTTCCTGATGCAGGGTGTGGGCCTTCCTGGGGCCGAGCCCCGGGATGGCCGTCAGGCGCCGCACGCCCTCCGGGATCTTCGCCCGCAGCTTCTCCAGCGCGGCGAAGTCGCCGGTGGAGAGGTACTCGGTGACCTTGTCGGCGATCGACCGGCCGACCCCCGGGATCTCCCGCAGCCCCTTGGCGTCGAGCGTGCGGACGTCGGCGTGGTGCCCGCCGATCGCGCGCGCCGCCTTCTCGTACACCCGCGCCTTGAAGACGTCGCCCCCGGTGATCGCGATCAGGTCCGCGTACTCCCGCAGGAGCTCGGCGACCTCGTCGTTGGACCTGGCCATGGGGGACGAGTGTGCAGGATCGGCGCCTTCATGCACGGCGGGGGCGGACCGGGCATCGCCGCGCGGGCGCGGGGGGCGCTCAGGCCAGGCCGCCGTTGGCGAAGAGCACCTGGCCGTTGACCCAGCGGCCGGGGCCGGCGAGGAAGGCGACGGTCCCGGCGATGTCCTCGGGGGTGCCGAGCCGCTCCGCCGGGTTCATGGCGGCGATCGCGTTGATCTGCTCCTCGCTCTTGCCGTCCACGAAGAGCGGCGTCGCGGTGGGGCCGGGGGCGACGGCGTTGACGGTGATGTCCTTGCCCCGCAGTTCCCGCGCCAGGATCAGGGTCATCCCCTCCACGGCCGCCTTGGAGGCGACGTACGCCGCGTAGGCGGGGAACTGGGTGCGGGTCACCGACGTGGAGAAGTTGACGATCGCCCCGCCCGGCCGGAGCCGGAGCGCCGCCAGCTGGGACACCACGAAGGCGCCGCGGATGTTGGTCCGGTGCATCCGGTCCAGGTCGGCGAGGTCCAGCGTCGCGACGGGCGACAGGAGCATGATCCCGGCGGTGTTCACGACGACGTCGATCCCCCCGAACGCCTCCTCGGTGGCGTCGAACGCCCGGGCCATCGCCTCCTCGTCGGCGACGTCCCCGCCCACCGCGATCGCCCGGCCCCCGGAGGCGGTGACCTGGTCACGGGCCTCCTCGGCCCGCGCCGCGTTGCCCGCGTAGTGCACGGCCACGGCGTACCCGTCGGCGGCCAGCCGCTCCACGACGGCCCGCCCGATGCCGCCGGAGCCGCCGGTCACCAGGGCCACCCGTCCTGCGGTGCTGTCGGTCATGGCTGCACTCCTCATAGAATATGGACGTACTGTTCATATGAAAGGCTACGGCGAAATGAACAGACTGTCCACAAGACGAGCGGGGTGACGTGACGATGCCCGAGAACGAGACCGACACGGGCGGGCGGCCTGGCCGCGGCCGGCGGCCGGCGGCCGAGGTGCGGGCGGCCGTGCTCGCCGCGGCGGGCCGGATCCTGCTGGACGAGGGCCTTCAGGCGCTCACCTTCGACCGGGTGGCCCGGGAGGCGGGGGCCAGCCGGACGACCCTCCACAAGTGGTGGCCCTCCCCCGGCGCGCTCGCCGCGGAGGCGTACTTCGCCCGCAGCCGTCCGGTGCTCGACTTCCCCGACACCGGCGACCTGCGCGCCGACCTCATCACCCAGCTCGGCGCCTTCGTCCGCTGGCTGAAGGAGGAGGGCGCGGAGCGGCCCGTCTCCGAGCTGGTCGGCGCCGCCCAGCTCGACCCCGGCCTGGGCCACGCCTTCGCCGAGGAGTACGGGCGCCCCCGCCGCGAGCTGGCCCGCGCCCGGCTGCGCACCGCCCAGCGGCAGGGGGTGCTCCGCGAGGACGCCGACCTCGACATCGTGGTCGACCAGCTGTGGGGCGCCCTCTACCACCGGATGCTGGTCCTCAAGGCCCCGTTCGACGCGTCGGTCGTCCCCCGCCTGGTCGACCACGCCCTCCACGGGGCGGCGCCGCGGTAGGTCGGGCGGACATGGAGGGCTGCGGCGAGGTCCCCGCGCCCTCAAGTCCAGCCGTACCGTCGCACGTACCTGCCGAGCGTTCCCGTCGCTCCGCCCGGCCCGCCCGGAGCGGGCGTCCGCCTGCACAGCCGCGTGTGCAGATGGACCGTACCCCCGGGCCCCGTTGCCTGATCGACTGTTCCCGTGATGTACGGCTCGCCAGGACGGATCGGCTCGTCGCACCGCGCGCAGAGCATCAGGCTCCCTGCGGCGTGCGGCGTGCGGCGGAAGGTGGCGCGGCTGACGGCCCGCCGCAGACGGGCGCCCACCTCACACTCGCCCGGCTCCGGCGCCCGGCACACGTCGCACGGCGGCTCCGTCTCCGTGCCCTGGCAGTGCTCCGCGAGCGCCAGGTAGGTGCCCTCCTCCTCCACCGTCCAGGGAACATGGGCGTGGGATGCGCGGGGCTGCGCAGAATGCGTCATGACGGGCCCTCCGTCGCTGCTGATCGGGATCAGCAGCATGGCGCGGCAGCACCGTCGGAACGCTCACAGACCTGTGAGCGTCACACCACCACCCACGCGGCCATACGGCTCAGTTCTTCGGTCGGCCGTCGCGTGGTGTGCAGCAGACCCCTTACCGTCTCCCGGGTTCGCGGGTGGTAGCGGGTCTGTTCGGGGGCTACGTGCCTGGCTTCGGCGAGGTGGCGGAGCGAGGTCTCGCCCAGGCCGGTCTCCATCTCGACCAGGGCACGGTCGACGAGGTAGCGGGCGCGGCGCGAGGTGAGGGTGGACGGGGGCAGCTTCACGGTGCGGGCCTGCTGCAGCGCATCGTCCCACTGGCACATGGTGATGGCGGCGCCAAGTGCGTGCAGCTGCACGTTGAGGTGCCCGAAGGACAGCCAGTGGATCTCGCGGGCCTCGCCCCCTACCCGGGCGGCGAGCTCGTGGGCTGCTCCGATGTGTCGTTCGACCCCGGCCGCGTCACCTGCTCGGGCGGCGACCGCGGACCCGCCGAGATGTACCTGTCCCGCCACGGCCAGGGCCTCCCGTGAGGAGTGGCCCTTCAGGATCTGGTGCCCCGCCTCGACGAGCCGGAGGCCGAGTGGGGAGCCCTGCCAGCCGAGAGCCCGCTTGTAGTTCCGGATTGCGGCCAGGCAGGGGTCGTTGGCCCGATCTGCGGCCCAGCCCATCCGGTCCAGTGCGAGGGCGGCCAGGTCCCTGTATCGCCACTTCAGTGCGATGTCGTGCGCGGTCCGGTAGGTGGAGGCCAGGGCCCGCCACGCCTCGGTCGTGGGGGCGGTGAGGACGAGATGGGTCAGGTCCGCGATCAGCTCGGGCAGGACCTGAGCGGCAGCCCGGAGGCGGGTGGCGCGCACCTGCCAGCACACGTGGTCGGCGTCGGCCGACAGGGCGAGGACAGGCCGGACCGGCTGGACCGGATCCGGGGCGATGTCGAACAGTGCAAGCGCCTCGCGGACCGGACGCAGGAGCGCTGCCCGGCGGGACAGCAGAAGTTCGGCCGCGGCGGCCCCTGTGAGCGTGGAGACGTCGACGCGCAGGGCCGCGGCCACGGCGGTCACCAGGTCGGCCGACGCCGGGCGGGCACCGCACTCGACCTGGTTGATCAGGCTGTAGGAGTAGGGGATGCGGGCGGCCAGCTCCCGCTGGGTGAGTCGGGCCAGCTTCCGGTACCGCCGGATGCGGGCACCCGTGTGGTCGTCGTCCAGAGAGGGCATACAGGTCTCCAGTTCCTGTCTCGTCATCCGGAACTTACCTGCGCCGCGCCGGAGCGTGAACTCCCCTGATCTTCGGCTGTTCGTTAGCGGTTGCGTGTCCGGCGCCGGGCGCGGTGGGATGACGGCGTGAAGACTCTCTACCTGTTCGGGTCCGCTGCCCCGCCTGTCCTGGACATCGTCCCGGTCATCCAGGAGGCGCAGCGACGAGGGTTCGACGTGTGCCTTGGCCTGACGCCTGCGGCCGCGCGCTGGCTGGAGCCGCAGATCGGCGAGCTGGAGCTACTGACGGGGCATCCGGTGCGTTCCGAGTACAAGGCGCCGGGGGCTCCCGACGTGTGGCCGCGGGCGGACGTCGTCCTGTTCGCACCGGCCACCTTCAACAGCTTGAACAGCTGGGCGCTGGGCCTCACGGCCGCCTTCGTGGTGGGGTTCTGCGCCGAAGGCATCGGCAAGGGAGTCCCGCTCGTCACCATGCCGTGCGTGAACGCGGCGTACGCCCGGCACCGGGCCCTGGACCGCAGCGTCGCCGAGCTGCGAGGCATGGGTGTGACGGTGCTGTACGGCGACGGCGGCTTCCGGCCGAACCCCCCGGGCGAACGCCGCCCGTACCCGTGGCACGTCGCGCTCTCGGCAGCCGAGCGGGTGTCCTGCCCCGACTCGCCCTAGTTGATGAGGGGCCCCTGCTCGAGCGAGGTCGAGCAGGGGTGAGAGTGTGCCGCCGGAGCCCGCGACGCACATGCAGGAGCGGCCGGACGGCCCCCGGGGGACGGTTGGCGCCCGGTCAGAGCAGGCCGTGGCGGGGTGGGCGGGTGCCGTGGAGGGTGTGGCGGCCGATGTGCTGGATCTTCCAGCGGGCGGGGTCGTGCAGGGTGTGGGTGCGGGCGTCGCGCCAGTAGCGGTCGAGGCGGTGGGAGGCGAGGGCGGAGCGGGTGCCGGAGACCTCGAAGAGGGCGTCGGCCACCTCCACGGCCGCCTTCCCGGCGGTCACCTTCGCGGCGGCCACGGCGATGGACGCCTCGGCCGCGGTGTCGTCGGTCAGGTCCGCGCGGGCCGCGTCGACGGCGCGGGACGCCGAGCTCAGCAGCGCCTCGGCCGCTCTCACCTGGACGGCGAGCTCGCCGAAGCGCTGGATCAGCAGCGGGTCGTCGAAGGCCTCGGGGTAGCCGGCCTCCACGCCCTCGAACCACGGGCGGGACTTGGTCCGCACGAACGCCACCGCCTCGCCGAGGGCGCCGTCCGCGATCCCGGCGTCGATCGCCGCGTGCAGCAACTGGGCTACGGCACCGTGCAGTTGCGGGCCGCGGAAGGTGAGGTGGTGGGGCAGGATCCGGTCGGCGGGCACCCGCACCGCCGCGAGCCGGACGGTGCCGCTGGCCGTGGTGCGCTGGCCCATGCCGTCCCAGTCGTCGACGACGGTCACCCCTTCGGCGTCCCGCGGCACGTAGGCGACGTGCGGTTCGCCGTCCTCGGCCCGGGCCAGCACGGGGATCCAGTCGGCGAACAGGGCGCCCGTGCAGTAGTCCTTGGTCCCGGTGAGGAGGAAGGAGCCGTCACCCAGGGGTTCGAGCCGGGTGCGGATGTCCTGGACGTGCCGGGTGCCCGCCTCGGACTGGGCGTTGCCCAGGCGGGCTCCGGCCAGGATCTCGCCGAAGAAGAACTTCCGCTGCTCGTCGGTGCCGTGCCGGCGCAGCACGTTGACGTACACGAAGTGGCTCTGCGGGATCTGCGCCAGGCTGGCGTCCGCGGAGGCGAGCAGGCGGAAGACCTCGGTGAGGGTCTCCTGGCGCACGTCCGCGCCGCCGTACTCGGCCGGCACGGTCACCCCCAGCAGGCCGGACGCCGAGAGCTCGCCCAACTCCTGCTCCGGCAGTCGCCGTTCGGCGTCCCGGTAGGCGGCCTCGGGCCGGAACCGCTCGGCCAGCTCCGCCGCGACGGCGAGGGCCTCCGCGTCGTCGGCGATCACGTGGGCGGGCGGGGACAGGTACGGGACGGTGGCTGTCATGGTCTCTGCTTTCCGTCGGGAACGCCGGGTGGCGTGGGTGGGGGTGCGGTGCGGGGGGTGCGGTGCGGGGGGTGCGGTGCGGGGGTGCCGGGTCGAGCACGGACGTGTGGGGCGATCCCCGGCAGACCGCTCACGGCCGGTGCGCGGCTCCTGTCCCAGGTCCCCTCCGCCGGGCGGCGGGGGCGGTGACGGCCGCTACGGCCGCAGTTGCCCGCGTCGGTCGGCGGGCCGTGCGACGAAGGGCCCCATCCGGTTCACCCGTTCCTGCCGGGCGACGGGGGGATGCCGGCCGAACGTCCTCGGCTACGACCGGGACACGGGAGCCCTACCGGGGAGGACGAGGAACAGGGTGGGGAGCGCGCGGGCCGGGCGACCTGGCGGCGCGGTGGAGGCCGGGTGCGCAGGTGCGCGGAAAGGCCGGGGCGCCGGCTGCGTCAGGACGTGCGACAGAGTGCCGCGGCGACCCTGACCAGGTCGACACAGCGGCGGGAGGTGAGCGTCCGGCGCAGCATGCACCGATGCAAGCACGAAGCCCGCACACCGTCAACGACTGCTCCAGCATGCGGAATTGACGCCGCCATCGGGCTGCGGAGGGTGGGCGGCACTCCCCCGCGGTGGGGTGGAACGGTCCGGGGACGGAAGCGAGAGCGGGAGTGAGGGCGGGAGCGGTGGTGCGGGGCGACCCGTCCGGCGGGCGGAGGCAGGGCCGGCCGGCAACCCCGTCGGTCACCGCGCGGGCCCGTCAGAGCGAGACGGGCACGGGGGCGGGGCCCGACCGGAACAGGCGGTCACCGGCGCGGGACGGCGCTGGGAGCGGGTCGGGTGTGGACGCGCGACGGCCCGCGCCGCGCCGGCGGGGACGCCGGGACGCGGTGCGGGTCGTGGGAGCGGAGGGCTGGGGCCGATCGGGCCGGGCCTCAGCCGGAACGGGCCGGCCCCCGACCGGGGCTGAACCGGAGCCGGGGCCGGGGCCCGAGCCCGAGCCCGAGCCGGAGCCCGAGCCGGAGCCGGGGCCCGAGCCGGAGCCGGAGCCGGGGCCCGAGCCGGAGCCGGGGCCCGAGCCGGGCCTCGAACCGGAAGCGGGGTCCGAGCCGGCCCGACCGAGGCCGAGCCGAGGGCCAGGGCCGGCCGATCGGGGCCGAACCGGAGCCGGAGCCCCGGCCCCTGCCCGGGCGGAGGTTCAGCTCAGCAGGTCGCCCAGGAGCTCGGCGAACTCCTCGGGGGTGAGGACCCGCACCCCCAGCTGCTCCGCCTTGACGGCCTTGCTGCTCGGCTTGCCTCCCGCCGTGGGCGCCGCCACCAGGTACGCCGTCTGCGCGGTGACGCCGTCGCCGGACTTTCCGCCCGCGCGCTCGATCAGGTCCTTCATCGCGGTGCGGCCGAGCTCCGCGAGCGGGCCGGTCATCTTCCCGGTGACGACCACCTTCATCGGGCGGCCGTCCTCGCCGACGAGCGGGCCCTCGCCCGCGCCCTCGCCGACCGGTTCGGTCATGGTGGCTCCCGCGGCGATCATCTTGTCGATCACCGGCGCGAGTTCGGCGAAGGCGGCGACGATGCCCGGCGCCTTCTCCGGGCCGATGCCCTCGACCTCACGCATCGCCTCCGCGTCCGCCGCGCGGATCGCGTCCATGGTGCGGAAGTGGGCGGCGATCCGCTGCGAGAGGCGGCGCCCGGTGTTACGGATGCCGAGCGCGCACACCTGGCGGCTGAGCGGCTTCAGCCGGGCGGCCTCGAGCTGCGCGACCAGGTTCGCGCCCCGCTTCTCGCTGCCGGCCGCGACCGAAAGCGTCTCCAGGTCCAACGTGTACAGGTCGGCGATGTCGGCGACCGCGCCGGAGGCGACCAGCGCGTTCACGTACGTGGTGCCCAGGCCGTCGATGTCCAGGCAGTCGCGCTGCGCCGCGTAGGCGATCAGCGCGGGCAGGCGGCAGGCGGCGCCCTTCACGCACCGCCACCGCTCCTGGCTCCGGTCGATGTCGCCGCCGCAGTGCGGGCACGCCTCGGGCAGCGGCACCTCCACGGCGTCCGCCGGGCGCAGCCCGACGACGGCGGCCTGGACGCGCGGAATGATGTCGCCGGCCTTGTACACGGTGACGGTGTCCCCGATGTGCAGGTCGCGCCGCCGTATGTCGGCCGGGTTGTGCAGCGTGGCGTACTCGACGGTGGTGCCGTCGAGCTCCACCGGCTCCAGCCGCGCCCGCGGGGCGAGCACCCCGGTGCGGCCCACGTTCCACTCGACGTCCAGCAGCCGGGTGGTCCGCTCGACCGCCGGGAGCTTGTAGGCGATCGCCCAGTAGGGGAAGCGGGAGCCGAAGCCCGCCGCGCGCTGCTCGGCGACGTCGTCGGCCTTGACCACGACGCCGTCGATGCCGAACGGCAGGGTCGGCCGCATCGCCTGGATCTCCTCGACGCGCGCCTGCGCCTCCTCGATCGTGCGCACGCACCGCAGCGCGGCCGGGTTGTCGCGGGTGGTCCGCACGCCCGCCGCCGACAGCAGCGCCAGCACCTCGCTGTGCGGGGCCGCCGCGGGCAGGAACGCTCCGCCGTCCAGGTCGACGGCGCCGTACGCCCAGAAGGTCAGGGACAGCCGGTAGGGCCGGTCCTTGGCGCGCAGGGTGCCGGCCGCGCCGTTGCGCGGGTTGGAGAACACCTTCGCGCCGTGCTCCGTGCGGATGCGATTGGCTTCCTCGAACTGGGCCTGGGTGAAGAGGACTTCGCCGCGCACCTCGACGGTGGCCGGGGTCTCCAGCCGCTCCGGGAGCCCGTCGACGGTGCCGATGACGTGGCTGACGTCCTCGCCGAAGCGTCCGTCGCCGCGGGTGACGACCTGGACCAGCCGCCCGTCGCGGTAGCGGGCGGCGATCGCCGCGCCGTCGAGCTTGGGCTCCACGGTGTAGCCGCCCTCGACCGGGCGACCCAGTCTGCGCTGGAGGCTCTCGCCCCAGGCGGTCAGCTGCTCGGCGGAGAAGGCGTTGTCCAGGGAGAGCATCGGCACCGTGTGCGCGACGTCGCCGACCGGGGCGGCCCCCGCCGCGACCTGGTGGGTGGGCGAGTCGGCGGCCGCCTGACCGGGGTGGGCCTCCTCGTAGGCGGCGACGGCCAGCAGCTCGCGGTCGTACGTCGCGTCGTCCATGACACTCTCGGCGGCGATGTCGCCGTCGCCGCCGTAGTACGCCTGCGCGGCGGCGCGGACGCGGGCGATCGCGGCCTCGTACTGGGCAGGGGTGGTCAGCGCCTCGACGGCGGGAGAAGTCGTCATGGGGATCACTCTTCCGTAGGGGTCCGACAATCCGGAACGCGCCGTTCAGCTTCCGGGAGCGACGGACGGGAGCGACGGACGGCACGGCCACGACGTCGTCCGCCATGAGCAGGACGGGGGTGCGCTCCTCCCCCGGCTCCTGGGTGGCGTGGTCGACGAGCGCCCCGATCGCGCCGAGCCTCAGGGCGTCCGGCGTTCGCCTAGTGTGGGGCGAACTGGGCGGTGAAAAACCGTAGTTGTTGCCGTTGGCTGGGGGGCGCGATGGAATCGGGGCGAGAGGATCAGGCAGGTGGCGGGCTGGGGCCGGCACACCTTCTGGTCACGGAGTACCAGGTGATCAAGGAGGAGCAGAAGGCGAGGATCGGGTTCCGGGACAACCTGCTGTACGTGACGCTGGCCGCGGTCACCGCCGTCATCGCCGCCGCGGCACAGGCGAAGTCGGTGGTCCTGCTGCTCTCGCTGCCGCCGGTGTGCGTGATCCTCGGGTGGACCTACCTCGTCAACGACGAGAAGATCTCCGCGATCGGCCGGTACATCCGCACCGACCTGGGCCCGCGCCTGGCGGCGGCCCTCGGAGCGCCGCCGGCGGCGGGCGGCCCGCACGTGACGGCGGCGGCCGGGACGGAGCTCTTCGGCTGGGAGAGCGCCCACCGCACGGACGCCCGCCGGGGGTCCCGGAAGCTGATCCAGTGCGTGGTCGACCTGAGCGCCTTCTGCCTCGTCCCGCTGGGCGGCCTCGTGCTGTTCTGGGTGGACGGTGACCGGGAGGCCGCGCTGCTGGCCGTCTCAGCCGTCGAGGCGCTGAGCACGCTCGTGCTCGCCTGGCAGATCCTCCTGTACGCGGCGCCTTTCGGCACGCGGCCGGACCCGGACGGCTCCCGGCCGCCCGGGTGACCTGCCGTGAGCGCCCGGGACCGAACGCTCACGCCCTCACGCCCTCATGACCCTCACGCGCTCAGGGCCTCCGCACGGGCCGGTGAAGGGGCGGGGGCGGCCGGCGGGGTCCCCTCGTTCCAGGTCCACAGGCGGGACACGGCGTCGAGGTCGAGGTCGTGTCCCTCGGTCCAGATCCGGGCCGCCGCCCCCAGCACCGACTGGCGGTCGGCCTCCGCCGTGCCGGCGCGGGACGGCAGCAGCGGGGTGACCGCCCCGGCGCCGAGCCGCACCGAGCGGTGGCGGCGGGCGAAGGCGGTGAGGGTCTGGCGGGGGCCGGCCTCGACCAGCAGGACGTCGTCGGCGGCGAGCAGGTCGTCCAGCGCGTCGCGGAAGTGGACGGTGTCGGTGATCTGGCGGGCCCAGAACCGCGGGTCGCGGGCGTCGTCGGGGCTCATCGGGCCGCCGGTGTAGCCGGAGTACAGCGCCGCCCGCGGCTCGCGCAGTGGCAGCGAGCGGTAGTCGGCCTCGACGGCGTCGGAGGCGGGCGCCATCGCCGGGGAGTGGAAGGGGCTGGTGGCGGGGACGGTCACGGCGGTGAGGCCGTCGGCCTTCAGGCGGGCCGCGACGCCGGCCAGCGGCTCGCTCGCGCCGGCCAGCATGACCTGCTGGTTGGCGTTGACCGCGGCGATCGCCACCCCGTCGACCAGGTAGGGCCGCAGCCGCTCCTCGCTCGCGGCGACGGCGAGCATGCCGCCCGCCGGGATCTTCACGGCCTCCCTGACCCGCGCCATGACCATCGCGACCGCGTCGGGCAGACCGACCACCCCGGCGAAGGTCGCGGCCACCAGCTCGCCGGCGCTGTGGCCGAGGAAGGCGACGGGCTTCACGCCCCAGCCGAGGATCATGCGGCCGAGCGCGTAGTCGACCGCGAACAGCAGCGGCTGGGCGCGGCGCACGTCGTCGATGTCGATCGCCGCGTTCCTCGGGTCGAGCCAGTCGGCGCGGATCCGGGCGCCCTCCTCCCCCATGTGGGACAGGGCGGCGTCGACGGCCGCGGTGAAGACGGGCTCGCGGCGGTAGAGGCCGGCGGCCATGCCGGCGTGCTGGGAGCCCTGGCCGGGGAAGAGCAGGGCGACGGGGCGGGGCCGGGCGGCGTCGGCGGCGCGGGCCCGCCGGACGGTGGGGGCGGCGAGCGCGGACACCGCGACGGCGGCGCCGCGCACCGCTCCGGCCGGGGCGCCGCAGGGCAGCGCCGCGGGGAGGGCGGGGAAGGCCCGGCGGTCCATGTGCTCGAGCGCGGTCAGCAGTTCGCCGCGTACTCGGGCCTCCTCGTCGGCGGTGCGGCCGGACCACAGGACCAGCCGGTGGCGGTCGGGGTCGGAGCCGCGCGGCTCGGGCGGCAGCGGGCGCAGCGGCGGGGCCGTGTCGGCGCCGCGCGGGGCGCGCACGTCCAGGACGCCAAGCACGGAGTCCGCGTCGGCCACCGCCTCGGCGGCGCGCTTGACGGCGTACACGGTGATGGTCTGGGCGTCGGGTTCACCGAAGCCGGCGACCAGGACGAGGTCGGCGGAGCCCTCGTGGAGTTCGTGGTGCGCGCGGCGCAGGGCGGCGCCGGGCGCGGTGGTGGTCCGCACGGCGAAGCCCTCGTGCTCGGCGCCCAGCGCGGGGTCGACCGTGGCGGCGCCGACGACGACCACGGTGCGGGCCGGCAGGTCCTCGGGGGAACGGCCGAAGGCGCGCAGCACGGCGGAGACGGCGGTGGCGGACGCCGTCACGGGGGCTGTCCCCCGCGGGGCCGGGCCGGGCCTGACGATCAGTCGGCGCACGACGGCGCTCTGGGACGTGAGTGACATGGGTGCCTCCTAGTGGAGCGCGGATCCGGCCGCGTGTGCCCGTGGTCGCGGTGCGGAAAGCTCGTGCGCGAAGTCGTGCGGAGAACTCGTGCGACGCAACGTCGTGCGGAAAAGCGGCCGCCCCGCCCCCGCCGGGGGAGTACGGGGGCGGGGCGGCCGCGCGGTGTCCGGCTCAGGCGGCGGTGGCCGAGCCGGCGTTGATGAGGGCGAGGAGCGCGCGCGGGGTCTCCGCGTCGACCACCGCGTCGTCGGGGATGCTGATCCCGTAGTCGCGCTGGATCTCGCCGATGACCTGGAGCAGGGCCAGGGAGTCGTAGCCGAGGTCCATGAAGGGCGTGTCGATGACGTCGCCGTCGAGGTCGACGCCCTCCTCCTCGCCGGCGCTCTCGCGGAGCATGCGGGTCAGGTCGGCCAGGGTCACGGTGGCGGTGGTGGTGGTCATGGCTGGTGCCGTCCTCTCGGTTGGGCGCGGTGGTGGTGCGGGACGAAAAGGGCGGGCGCGAGGAGCACGGAGCCGCCCCGGGCACGCGCGGCCACAGGCGGGCCGTGCGTGCCCCCGGCGCCCGGGGCGCCGGTTCCGGACCGCGGCGGTCTGCCGCGGGCGGGGTCCTGGACGCTCCGGGTCAGCCGGCGCGGCGCAGGACGAGCGCGGCGTTGAAGCCGCCGTGGCCCCGGGCGAGGACGAGCGCGGTGCGCAGGTCGGCCTCACGCGCCTCGGTGACCAGGTCGATGGTGTGCTCGGGAGCCGGTCCCGCCACGTTGACGGTGGGCGGGACGACGCCGTCGCGCAGGGCGAGGAGGGCGGTCGCCGCGTCGAGGGCGGCGCCCCCGGCGAGCAGTCGGCCCGTCATGGTCTTGGGGGCGGTGACCGGGACGCCGCGCGGGCCGAACAGTTCGGTCAGCGCCTGGGCCTCGGCCCGGTCGAGCTCCGGGACGCCGGAGGCGTCCGCGAAGACGACGTCGACGTCGGCGGCGGTGATGCCCGCGTCGGCGAGGGCGTTCTCGGCGGCCCGGCGCAGGCCGGGCGGGCGTCCGGTGCCGGGCGCCGGGTCGAGGGTTGCGGCGTAGCCGGCGACCTCGCCGTAGACGTTCCCCGCGTCGCGGGCGCCTGCCGAGCCGGCGTCCTCGACGACCAGGATCGCGCCGCCCTCGCCGGGCACGTATCCGGCGGCGTCGGCGGAGAACGGGAGGAAGGCGCGGGCCGGGTCGCCGACCGTGCTCATCAGGCCGGAGGCGATCTGCGGCACCCAGCCCCAGGGGCACAGGGCGGCGTCGACCCCGCCGGCGACGACGGCGGAGAAGCCCTTGCGGATGTGGCGACGGGCGTGGCCGATGGCGTCGATGCCGCCGGCCTGCTCGGTGAGGAGGACGCCGCTGGGGCCGCGGAGCTTGTGCCGGATGGAGATCTGGCCGGTGTTGACCGCGTAGAACCAGGCGAAGGACTGGTAGGCGCTGACGTACTCCTTGCCCTTGCTCCACAGGTTCTGGAGCTCGCGCTGGCCGAACTCGACGGCGCCGCCGGACGCGGAGGTGACCACGCCGATGCCGTACTCGGGGAACTCCCCGACGTCCAGGCCCGCGTCGGTGAGGGCCCAGTCGGCCGCGGCGAGCGCGAGCCGGGTCATGTGGTCGGTCTGCGGCATCAGCCGGCTGGGGATGTGCTCCTCGGCGACGAAGCCGGGAACCTCCCCCGCGACGGTCGAGGGGTACTGGGCGGCGTCGAAGCGGGTGACGGGCCCGAGGCCCGACTCGCCGGCCAGGGTGGCCTTCCAGTAGTCCTCGGTACCCAGGCCGTTGGGGGCGGTGATCCCCAGGCCGGTCACCACTGCGGTGGTCATGCGGTCCTCCTGTCCGGACGGGCCAGCACCATGGCGCTCTGGAACCCGCCGAAGCCGCTGCCCACGCTGAGCACCACGTCGGCCCTCTTCTCGCGGGCGGTGAGCGGGATGTAGTCGAGGTCGAGGTCCGGGTCGGGCTCGTGCAGGTTGGCGGTGGGCGGCAGGACGCCGTGCTCCATCGCCAGGGCGCAGGCGGCGATCTCCAGGGAGCCGATGGCGCCGAGCGAGTGGCCGATCATCGATTTGATGGAGCTGACCGGGGTGCGGTACGCGTGCTCCCCGAGGCTGCGCTTGAAGGCGCCGGTCTCGTGCCGGTCGTTCATCTTGGTGCCCGAGCCGTGCGCGTTGACGTAGTCGACGGTGTCCGGCGCGAGGCGGGACTCGGCGAGGGCGGCGTCGATGGCCTCGGCCATCTCGATGCCCTCGGGCTTGAGTCCGGTCATGTGGTAGGCGTTGCAGCGGGAGGCGAAGCCGGCGATCTCGGCGTAGATGTGCGCGCCGCGCCGCTTGGCGCTCTCCAGCTCCTCCAGGACCAGGATGGCGGCGCCCTCGCCCAGGACGAGGCCGCTGCGGGTGCGGTCGAAGGGCCGGCAGGCGCTCTCCGGGGTGTCGTTGCGCGGGGTGGTGGCCAGGATGGCGTCGAAGCAGGCCGAGGTGATCGGGGAGATCGGGGCCTCGGTCGCGCCGGCGATCATCACGTCGGCCGATCCCTCGCGGATGAGTTCCACCGCGTGGCCGAGCGAGTCGAGTCCGGAGGTGCAGCCGGTGGAGACGACCGCGGCCGGTCCCTCCGCCCCGGCGGCCCTGCCGACCTCGGCGGCGATGGAGCTGGGCACGAAGTGCCGGTACAGCTCGGGCACCGCGTACTCGTGGTCGACGTTCCACTTGCGGCCGCTGTCGCTGACGACGGCGTACTCGCGCTCCAGGCTGGTGGTGCAGCCGACCGCGCTGCCCACCGCGGTGCCGACGCGGCCCGGGTCGAGGGAGGCGATCTCCAGTCCGCTGTCGGCGAGCGCCTCGCGGGTGGAGACGACCGCGAACTGCGCGGCCCGGTCGAGTCTGCGGGTCTCCTGCTGGGACAGGCCCGCCAGGAGCGGGTCGAAGTCCGCCTCGGCGGCGACCTGGGAGCGGAACGGTGAGGGGTCGTAGAAGGAGATCCTGCGGGTGGCCGTGCGGCCCGCGGTGAGCAGGTCCCAGTACGCCTTGACACCGACCCCGCCCGGCGCGACGACGCCCAGGCCGGTGATGACGACTCTGCGCGTGGTCTGCCTGGCCTTCGACGAAGCCGGGTGCGCGGCCGCGCTCCGGCCGGCTGGCACTGTGGGGGTCACTGTCGATCCCTTCGTCCGTGCTGTCGGGCTGTCGGGGTTGTCGTGGTGCTGTTCGGCGGGCCGGAGGGGGTCCGGGGGTGTGAACCCCCTCGGCCGGCCTGCCGGCGGCGGCCCGTTCGTGACGGGCCGCCGGTGTCCGGTGGAGCCATGGAACGTCCGGCCCCTAGAACCGGACTCGTGTTCGCGTGGATGGGTCCGCGGCCCGCTCAGGTGGGGACGTTCCCGTGCTTGCGCGAGGGCGTCTCGGCCCGCTTGGCGCGCAGCATGGCCAGTGAGCGGATCAGCACGGCACGGGTCTCGCCGGGGTCGATGACGTCGTCCACCAGGCCGCGCTCGGCGGCGAAGTAGGGGTGCATCAGCTCGGTGCGGTACTCCTCGACGCGGCGGGCGCGCACCGCCTCCGGGTCGTCGGCCGCGGCGATCTCGCGCCGGAAGATGACGTTGGCCGCGCCCTCGGCGCCCATCACCGCGATCTCGTTGGTGGGCCAGGCGAAGGACAGGTCGGCGCCGATGGAACGCGAGTCCATGACGATGTACGCGCCGCCGTACGCCTTGCGCAGGACGAGGGAGATCCGCGGCACGGTCGCGTTGCAGTAGGCGTACAGCAGCTTGGCGCCGTGCCGGATGATGCCGTTGTGTTCCTGGTCGACGCCGGGCAGGAAGCCGGGCACGTCGACGAGGGTGACCAGCGGGATGTTGAAGGAGTCGCAGGTCGACACGAACCGGGCGGCCTTCTCGCTGGCGTGGATGTCCAGCACGCCGGCCAGCGCCGAGGGCTGGTTGGCGACGATGCCGACCGGGTGGCCGTCGAGCCGGGCGAGCGCGCACACCACGTTGGGCGCCCAGGCCTCGTGCACCTCGAAGGTCTCGCCGTCGTCGACGATCTCCTCGATGACCGCGCGGATGTCGTAGCTGCGGCCCGGGTCGGCCGGCACCAGGTCGGTGAGGGCGTCGGTGCGCCGGTCCGCGGGGTCCTCGCAGGGCACGGCGGGCGGCAGTTCGCGGTTGTTGGAGGGCAGCAGCGCGAGCAGGAACCGCACGTCCTCCAGGCAGTCGGCCTCGTTGTCGTAGGCGAAGTGGCACACGCCGGAGGTGCCGGCGTGCACGTCGGCGCCGCCGAGCCCGTTGTGGGTGATGCGCTCGCCGGTGACGGCCTGGACGACGTCGGGGCCGGTGATGAACATCTGCGCCGTCTCGCGGACCATGAACACGTAGTCGGTGAGGGCGGGCGAGTAGGCGGCGCCTCCGGCGCAGGGGCCGAGCATCACGCTGATCTGCGGGACGACGCCGGAGGAGGCGACGTTGCGGCGGAAGATGCCGCCGTAGCCGGCGAGGGCGGTGACGCCCTCCTGGATGCGCGCGCCCGCGCCGTCGTTGAGGCTGACCAGCGGCGCTCCGGCGTCGGCGGCGAGGTCCATCACCTTGTGCACCTTGGCGGCGTGCGCCTCGCCGAGGGCCCCGGCGAAGACCCGGAAGTCGTGCGCGTAGGCGAAGACGGTGCGGCCGTGGACCAGGCCCCAGCCGATCACGACGCCGTCGCCGTGCGGCTTGCGCTCCTCCAGGCCGAAGCCGTGGGCGCGGTGCCGGCGCAGCGGCTCGATCTCGGTGAACGTGCCCTCGTCGAAGAGGAGTTCGAGCCTCTCGTGGGCGGTGAGCTTGTTCTTGGCGTGCTGCCGCTCGGTGGCCGCCGGATCGGGGCCGCGGCTCACCTCCTCCTTGAGGCGCCGCAGTTCCGCGGTGGCGCGGCGCAGGTCGGGGGCGGCACGGCCGAGGGTGATTTCTTCGAGGATCGTCATCGGCCGAACGTAGGAACGCGGCCTTGAGACGTGCTGGAGGAGCCCTCCGAACGTCTCCCCCGCGTCCCGCCGGCGCCCCGTGCGCCCCCGGCGTCCCTCGCGCCCCGGGTGGGCGGGGCGCCGGGCGCCCGGCCCCCGCGGGGTCAGCGCTTGGCGGACACCGGGAGGTCGAGGGCCGGGTCGGCGGAGAGAACCGCCTGGTGCAGCCGCTTCAGTCGGGCCGAGGGCTCGAGGCCGAGCTCGTCGACGAGGGTGCCGCGCAGCCGCTGGTAGGCCTCCAGGGCGCGCCAGGCCCCGCCGGCCCGGTGCAGCGCGGTCATCAGCTGGGCGCAGAAGTTCTCGTGCATGGGGTGCCGGGCGACCAGCACACGCAGTTCGGGCACGATCTCGGCGTGCCGGCCCATCCGCAGGTCGGCGTCGATCCGCCGCTCCAGCGCGGCCATCCGGTCCTCCTCCAGGCGCAGCACCTCCAGCTCGAGGACGGTGCCGACGCGGACGTCGACGAGGGCGGAGCCCTGCCACATCCTCAGCGCCCTGCCGAGCAGTTCGGAGGCGGTGCGGTGGTCGCCCGCCTCGTGGGCGGCGCGTCCGGCGGCGGCGACGCGGGCGAACTCGTGGGCGTCGACCTGGCCGGGCTGGACCTGCAGGAGGTATCCCCCGTGCTGGGTGACCAGGACGTCCTTGGGCCGGCGGGTCGGGTCGCCGTCGAGCGCGGCGGCGATCTTGCGGCGCAGCTGGAGGATGTACGTCTGCAGGGTGGTGGCCGCGCTGCGCGGGATGTCCTCCCCCCATATCTCCTCCATGAGGGTCGCCACCGTCACCACCCGGTCGGCCTGCAGGGCGAGCAGCGACAGGATCTGCCGGGGCTTGGCCGCGGTGGGGACGACGGACACCCCGTTCTCACGGGCCGCCAGTGGTCCCAGGACCTGGATCTCCATGTTCACGCCCTCCTTCGGTGCGTACGGCAAGTCCCTGGGTGGGCCCTGCGCGGGCTGCGGAGTCTGCGGCGAGCCTCGCACCTGCGGCGTTCGAGTCCCAGTGAGCGCGTCACGTGGGCGGGCGTGAAAATGTCATGCCCCGCAAGTGACGTCGGCACTGTGCCGTCCGGCACGGCGCCCACCAGAATCCTGGCCATCGGGAAGTGAACGCAGCTTCGTGAGTCCGAACCCAACACAGGGGGATCACCATGAACACCGTCACGCACCTCTCCGCGCCGGCCGTCTCCGGGGCCGGCACGCTCCCGCTGACCGGCGATCACCGCTTCGCCCTGCTGACCGCCCGCGCCGGCCTCGAGCCCGAGCTGGCGCAGCGTTACACGAGCGACCCGGTCGCGGTCCTCGCCGAGTTCGGGTTCGCCGCGTCGGAGCCGGTGTACGGGGACGACTTCGCGGAGGCGTTCGGCGCCTCCCTCGCCGACGGCGGCATCGGCCGGACCCTGGTCATCGACCACCTGGACCGGCCGGGCTCCGGCGCGGCCGGCGGCTGCTACGGCTGCGCCACCATCATGGCGCCGCTTCCCGGTGAGGCCGGGGCGGCGCTTGCATGACCATCGCCGACGGGGGAACCGGCACGGAGCTGCCGGTGGGGTTCAAAAGACATCTGCGGGTGGAGGCCATCGACGGCGACGCCGTCTACCTCCTCTCGGAGCGGGGGACGACGGCGCTGCAGGGCCGTGAGGTCCAGGAACTCGCGGCGCTGCTGGACGGCACCCGCACCCTGTCGGACGTGCTGCGGGAGGCGGCGGCCACGGTGCCGCCGGCCACCGCGGCGCGCGTCATCGCCGAACTGGCGCGGGCCGACCTGGTCGGCTACCACGACCCCGCCTCGGACGCGGCGGCCGAGGCGTACTGGGAGTTCGCGGGACTGAACCCCCGGAGCGCGTCGGCCTCGTTCCGCCTCAACGCGGTGCGGGTCGTGGACCTGGGCGGCCGCCGGGACCCCGCCGCCGCGGAGGCCGAGTGCCGGGCGGCCGGACTGCGGGTGGTCGGCGCCGGTGAGCCCGGCGAGGAGGCCGCCCTCACCCTCGTCCTGTGCGACGACTACCTGGACCCCCGTCTCGCCGAGGTGGACGCCTGGCACCGGGCGGCCGGCCGGGTCTGGCTGCCGGCCAAGCCGTCCGGCGCGGAGACCTGGGTGGGCCCGGTGTTCGGCGAGGACGGGGCCGCATGCTGGGCGTGTCTGGCGCACCGGCTGCGCCAGCACCGCACCTCGTCCGCGCCGGTGCTGCACGCCCTGGGGCTGGACGGGACGGTTCCGGTCCCTGAGGTCTCCTTCGCCACCGTGCGGGCGCTGGGCCTGCACACCGCGGTGCTGGAGGCGGCGAAGTGGGTGGCGGGGATGCGGTACGAGGGGCAGCGCGCGGTGTGCACCCTGGACACCCGCACCCTGGCCACCGAGCGGCACCCGGTGTCGCGCCGTCCGCAGTGCCCCGTCTGCGGGGACCCGCGGCTGGTCGCCCGGCAGGTGCGGCGGCCCTTCGTGCCGGCCTCCAGCCCCAAGGCGGGCGTGGTGGGCGGCAACCACCGCTCGCTGAGCGCGGCGGCGGTGCTGGCGCGCTACCGGCACCTGGCCGACCCGGTCACCGGGATCGTCTCGGAGCTGAGACCCGCCCCCGGTTCGCCGGAGGGCCTGAACCGCTACCTGGCCGGCCGCAACCTGGCCCTGGGCGACAGCCGTTCGCTGGCCGGTCTGCGGGGCGGACTGCGCGGACGCAGTGGCGGCAAGGGGACCACGCCCGAGGAGGCCGAGGTCGGCGCGCTGTGCGAGGCGCTGGAACGTTACTGCGGAGCGCGGCAGGGCGACGAGCCCGTGGTGCGCGACTCCCTCGCCGGGCTCGGCGAGGCGGCCCTGCACCCCAACTCCTGCCAGCTGTACGCCGACCGCCAGTTCGAGGAGCGGCACCTCTGGAACCCGGTGCACGCGCAGTTCCAGCAGGTCCCCCCGCCGTTCGACCCGCACGCGCCGGTCGACTGGACGCCGGTGTGGTCGCTGACCGCGAACACCCACCGGCTGCTGCCCACCTCGATGCTCTACTTCGGCCCGCCGCCCGGCGGCGTCGCCGCGGCGCCGTGGGCGGACTCCAACGGCAACGCGGCGGGCAGCAGCCCGGAGGACGCCGTCGTCCAGGGGTTCCTGGAGCTCGTGGAACGCGACGCGGTGGCCCTGTGGTGGTACAACCGCACCCGTCAGCCGGCCGTGGACCTCGACGCCTTCGACGAGCCGTGGCTCGCCCGCACCCGCCTCGCCTACGAGCGGCTCGGCCGCGAGCTGTGGGTGCTCGACCTCACCGCCGACCTCGGCATACCGGTCATGGCGGCGGTGACCCGCCGCTCCTCGGGACCGGTCCAGGGCATCTCCTTCGGCTTCGGCGCCCACTTCGATCCGCGGCTCGCGCTGCGCCGGGCGGTCACCGAGGCCGCCCAATTGCTGCCTTCACAAGCGGAATCGGCCGATCTCGTGTCCGACGACGTGGACCTGACCCGCTGGTGGCACGGGGCGACGGTTGAGAATCAGCCATACCTTCGCCAAGATCCGGTCGAAGCCCCGCGCACCCCCGCGTCCTACGCCTTCTCGCACCGTGAGGACCTGCGCGAGGACGTCGAGTTCGCCGAGAAGCTCGTCCGCGACCGGGGCATGGAGATGCTGGTGCTCGACCAGACCCGTCCCGACGTGGGACTTCCCGTGGTAAAGGTCGTCATCCCGGGGATGCGTCACTTCTGGGCGCGTTTCGCCCCTGGCCGCCTGTTCGACATCCCGGTCGAGCTGGGCAGGCTGTCATGTCCCACGCCATACGAGGAAATCAACCCGATCCCCCTGTTTGTCTGAGTTCTCCGGTGACCGCGAACCGTTGGCCTGTGTCCGGCGTCACGGCTTACCATGCGTCCGCCATCACGGATCCCTCGCTAGGAGGCGGCGATGCCGACGAGGAACGTCCTTCGGGTCTCACCCCGGACGCAGGCACCGGCTCCACGGCTCGCGCAGGCGATCATCGTGGTGGCGCTGGTCCTCTACGGCACCATGACGGTGCTGAACGTCCTGCGCACCAGCCCCCCGGTGGGCGAACTGATCGTCTGCGTCGGGCTGGTGCTCGCGCTGTTCGGCGTGCAGTTGGCGGTGTCCTCGCCGGGGGCCCGGCAGTGGCCCCCGGCCCGCAAGGCGCTGATGCTCGCCCTCCAGGCGGTGCTCACCTTCGCGCCGCTGGCCTGGTTCGGCGTCAGCTGGGGCAGCATGGAAGGGCCGCTGGCGGCCTCGCTGCTGTTGACGCTGCCGGCCCGCTACGCCTGGCCGAGCTACGGGGCGCTGATCGCGTTCATCCCGGTGTACAACCTGCTGGCGGGGGCGCCGGTGGACCTGGTGGTCTACTACACCCTTGCCGGCACGCTGACCGGTCTGGTCATCTACGGCCTGACCCGCCTGACGGACCTGGTCCGCGAGGTGCACGACACGCGCGAGGAGCTGGCCCGCATGGCCGTCGCGCAGGAGCGGCTGCGGTTCGCCCGCGACCTGCACGACCTGCTGGGCTACAGCCTCTCGGCCATCACGCTGAAGGGGGAGCTCATCCAGCGGCTCATCACGACGCGGCCCGAGACGGCGCGCAAGGAGATCACCTCCGTGCTGCAGGTGGCGCGGCAGGCGCTGGCCGACGTGCGGCTGGTCTCCAGCGGCTACCGCGACATGTCGCTCGCCGAGGAGGCCGAGTCCGCCGGGACGGTGCTGGCCGCCGCCGACGTGCGGGCGCGGGTGGACGTGGAGTGCGGTCGGCTGCACCCGGTCGTCGACACCGTCCTGGCGACCGCGCTGCGCGAGGGCGTGACCAACATCCTCCGGCACAGCCGGGTGCGGGTGTGTTCCATCGAGGCGGAGACTGACGACGAAACGGTCCACCTGCGTCTGACCAACGACCAGCCGCACGAGCACGGCCGGATCTTCTCCGACCACTCGGGCGGCAGCGGACTGGACAATCTGCGGTGCCGGCTGGCCGCCATCGGCGGCGGACTCTCCGCGGGCCTCCAGGACGACGGCGGATTCCAGCTGGAGGTGTGGGCGCCGCTGCGGCCCCAGAGCATCGAGGAGACGGAGCCGCTGATGTTCGAGCCGGCCCGTATGGAAAGAACCGCTGTGGCATGACGTCCAGCTGACCGGGGGTAAGGATGTTGTCGGTGAGAATCCTCCTGGCCGAGGATGTTCACATGGTCCGGGGCGCGCTCGTCGCGCTGCTCCAGCTGGAGCCGGACCTGCACGTGGTGTCCACCGTCGACCGTGGGGACACCATCGTCGAGGCCGCGCTGGCCTGCAGGCCGGACGTGGCGGTGATAGACGTCGACCTGCCGGGCATCGACGGACTGACCGCGGCCGCCGAGCTGCACGAGCGGCTGCCGAGCTGCCGCACGCTGATCCTTACCACGCTCGGGCGCCCGGGCACGCTCCGCCGTGCCCTGTCGGCGCAGGTCTCCGGCTTCCTGCTCAAGGACTCGCCGCCCGACCAGCTGGCGCTGGCCGTGCGGTCGGTGGCGTCCGGCCGCCGGGTGGTGGACCCGCAGCTCGCGCTGACCGCGTGGGACTCGCCGGAGAACCCGCTGTCGCCGCGCGAGCTGGAGGTCCTACGCCTCGCCGCCCGGGGCGCCGACGCCGCCGAGATCGCCGGCTGCCTGTACCTGTCGAAGGGCACCGTCCGCAACTACCTGACGGCCATCGTCGGCAAGCTGGGGGCCCGCAACCGCATCGACGCCATCCGCATCGCCGAGGAGGCCGGCTGGCTGCCCTGACCGGGCCGGGCCGCGCGCCGGGCCGCCGGCGCCGAGCAGCGCGTCGAGCATGCCGTCGTCCAGCATGGTGCCCACCGACAGGTCCGCCAGGTCGCCGAACCCGGCGTCCCAGACGGCGACGCTCAGCACGAATCCGGCGCCCGCCGGGTAGGTGCCGAACTGCCACTCGCCGCCGGGCACCGGCGTGCCGTCGGGCCGCACCAGGCGCGGCGCGGCGTCGTCCAGGGCGAAGCCGAACTCGGTGAACCGGAAGCGCAGTCCCTGACCGAGCGCCTTGCTGTAGGCCTCCTTCAAGGTCCACAGCCGCACCATGGTGGCGTTGCGCGTCTCTTCGCCGCCCGCGTCCAGCCGTGCCTTCTCGTAGGGGGTGCACGCCTGCCGTTCGGAGCCGGTGTGGGCCAGACGCCGGTCGGCGCGCTCGACGTCCACCCCGATCCGGCCCCGGCGGGTGATGCCGACGACCATGACGTCCTCGGTGTGGCTGAGGCTGACGTCGATCTGGTCGCAGCCGCGCACGTAGGGGCGGCCGCCCGGCTGGTAGGCGAGGTCGACCAGTTCGGGCGCGGTGCCGAGGACCGCGGCCGCCGAGCAGCGCAGCATGAGCCGCGAGGCCGCGAACCGCTCCCGCGAGCGGGCCCGGCCCATGCTCTCGTAGCGCCGCCAGTCGCGTCCCAGCCGGCGCCGCAGGTCGGCCTCCGAGCCGTCGTCGGGCAGCCACGGGCCCATCCGGGCGTACAGCACGACGGTGCCGGTGCGCAGCAGTTCGGCGCGCGCCTCGTCCCAGGGGCCGTCCGGGTCCGCGGCCTCCAGCGGGCGTCCGGTCCGCCCCCTCACCGGGTGCCTCCCGGCAGGGCCGCGGCCAGCGGACCGGCGTCGAGGGCGGAGATCACCCCTGCCAGGTCGACGGCGTCGCTCTCCGGTCCCTGGCACACCGGCAGGCAGACGGGTCCGCGCGGGCCTCCGCCCATCCGCCGCAGGTAGGGGGTGAGCACCGCGCGCGGGCCGATCTCGACGACGTGGGTCGGCGTCTGCTGGGCGAGCATGCCGCGGGCCGCGTCGGCGAAGCGGACGGGCGCGGTGATCTGCTCGCTCCAGTAGGAGGTGTAGAGCGGCTCGGTGGTCAGCCGTCCGTGGACCGTCGAGTAGAACGGCATCCGGGCGGCCGCCGCGCGGATCCGGCGCAGTTCGGCCTCGAACGGGGCGACCACCGGGGCCATCAGCGGCGAGTGGAAGGCGTGCGAGACGGCCAGGTGACGGCAGCGGACGGAGCGCTCCGCCAGCCGGCCCTCGATGCGGGCCAGGGCGGCCCGGTCGCCGGACAGCACCACGGACTTGGCCGCGTTGACGGCGCCGATGCCGGCGGCGGGCTCCTCGGCGACGAGTTCGGCCGCCTCGTGCGGGGTGACGCAGACGGCCATCATGCCGCCGCCGGGCGGCAGTTCCTGCATGAGGGCGCCGCGCGCGCAGGCCAGGCGGGCGGCGTCCGGGAGGGTCAGCGCGCCGGCGACGGCGGCGGCCGCGAACTCGCCGATGCCGTGGCCCAGGACGGCGACCGGGCGCACCCCGGCCTCCTCCAGGGTGCGCGCCAGGGCGTAGCCGACGGCGAACAGGGCGGGCTGGGTCAGCGCGGTGCGGTGGACGGCCTGGTCGCCGGAGAGGATCAGCTCGACCACGGACCGTCCCGTCCAGGGGCGGACGGCGGCGTCCGCCTCGTCCAGGAAGGTCCGGTAGCCGGTGGAGTGGCGGTAGAGGCCGGTGGTCATGCCGGGGTGCTGGGACCCCTGCCCGGTGAAGACGAACGCGGTCCGCACCCGGCGGCCGTCCCGGCCCGCGCCGCGCATGGCGAGCAGCTCGGCGAGCCGGCGCACGGTGGGGTACGCCTGGACGTCGTCGGGTTCGATGAGCTCTCCGAACTCCTCCTCGATGTCGCCGTACAGGCTGAGCGCCGCCACCGAGTCGAAGCCCTCCTCGACCAGCGGCACGCTGTCGTCGACGGGGTGTCCGATGTAGTGGGCGACGCGTTCGCTCAGCCATTCCCGGTGCGCGACGGCGAAGTCGTCCTGTTCTCCGTGTGGTTGGTCCTTCATGGGGTGCTCCCTGACGTACTCGGCGGGGGGACGGGGGTCAGGCGAGCCGGGAGGCGTAGAGGTCGTAGCTGCGGCGGTTGTGCAGCCGCGCGACGACCTCGTCGAGCACCAGCCGTTCCTGCCCTTCCGGACGGTCGGGCAGCGGCAGCCCGAGGCGTTCGACGAGGCGGTAGAGCGCCGCGGTGATCCAGGCGGGCGTGGCGAGGAAGGCGCTCGCGGGGCCGGTGGGGGCCCTGCGCTCCTCCCGCCACACCCCGAGGCAGGCCGCCGCGGCGAGGACGAGGGTGTAGCGGTCCGCGAGTCCGAAGCTGCGGGGGCTGGACAGCGCCTCGCGGTCCCCCTCGGCGACGTCCTCGAACGCCTTCTTCAGCTCGGCGAGTTCGCCCGTGAGGACCCGCACCAGGAACCGCAGGACGGGGCCGCCGTCGTCGCACGGCGGCCGGGCCGCCTCCAGGAGGTCGGTACAGGCGACCAGCGTCGCGGCGAGCGGGTCGCCGTCGCCGAGGAGCACCAGCTGCGAGAGGTCGAGTGGGGGGATCGCCTCGTCGTGCCGGAACAGGGAGGGCGGCGGTTCGGGGTCGGCGAACCAGGCGTGCCGGGCGAAGTAGGGCAGCTGCGGCAGGATGCTGACCTGCCGGCCGGCGCTGCCGGCGTGCCCGAGGGAGGTGACCGGCAGGTCGCGGCGCTGCTTCTGGAACATCCCGTACGCGCCGTCCTGCGCGAAGGTCTCCTCGCCCAGCACGGAGGACATCTCGTCCATGCTCTCCGCGACCAGCTTGGGGGCCAGGTAGGCGGCGGCCGCCGCGTACGCGCTCATCTGCCCGGGCAGCAGGTGCAGCGCCCGGGTGGCGACCAGGGCGAGGCAGTCGATGACCAGCAGGTCGAGGAAGCCGCCGGTGAGGACGTCCCGCACGTGCCGCACGTCCAGGGAGGAGCGGCCGTCGGCGCGGGGGCGGACGGCGAAGCGGACCACGGTGCGCAGCGCGGTGTCGGCGCCCGCGAGGACGATCGACGGGATGAGGCCGCGGATCAGCAGGGAGGAACGCAGCGACAGTTCGTAGCCGTCGCCGATCTCCCCGAGCACCGCGTCGGCGGGCACCGGGCAGTCGGTGATCGCCAGTCCGCCGAACTCGGCGCTGCGCATGCCGGTGGTGGTGCGGCGGGCCAGGTCGGTGACCCGGTCGGCGGGCAGCTCGTCGCGGTCGAGCAGCAGGACGCTGTGGCTGCGGCCGCGGGCGGCCGTGCCCGTGCGGGCGAAGACGACCAGGCCGGTGGCGCGGGAGGCGTTGGCGATCGCCGACTTGCTGCCGTCCAGCACCAGGCCGCCGGGGACGGTCCGGGCGGTGAACTCGTCGCGGACGAAGTCGTTGCCGTGGGCGACCTCGTGCCGGGCGACGGCGATGCGCCGGCCGGTCAGCAGGAGCCGGGCGGCGTGCCGGCGCTGCTCCTCGTCGCCGGCGGTCCACACCGGGGCGGCGGCGAAGAAGCAGTTGAGGCCGTAGCCGAAGCCCAGGGAGGCGTCGCGGCGGAACACCGGGCGCAGCAGTCTGCCCAGGTGGTCCATCCGCTCGAGCCGGCCGCCGACGTCGGCGGGGACGAACTCGGCGTTGAGCCCGAAGTCGTCGAGCACCCGCTCGGCCTCGGGCAGCATCTCGCCGGCCGCGTCGGCGGCCAGCAGGGCCGCGGCGCCCAGCGGGTTGTCCGGGTCGTCGAGGTCGCCGAACGCCAACTCCAGGGCCGCCGCGCGTTCGGGTGCGCCGGTCACCGCCCGCCCCCGGCCACCAGCAGCCGCTCGACCTCGGGCTCCACGCACTGGTGCAGCGGGGCGAGTTCGCCGCGCAGGAACAGGCGGCGCATCGCGGCCCGCTCCACCTTGCCGCTCGTGGTCCGGCGGACCGTGCCCGGCCGCACCAGCAGGACGGCGGCGGCCCGCACGTCGTACTCCTCGGTGATGCGCTGCTGCACGGCGGCCGCCAGAGCGGCCAGGTCGACGTCGTAGCGGCTGCCGGCGCGCAGCTCCTGGATGACGACGATCCTCTCGCGGGCGCCGGGCACGGCGAAGGCGGTGGCCGCGCCGAACACCCCGCTGACCTGCTGGACGGTGCGTTCCAGGTCCTGCGGGTAGAGGTTGCGCCCGGCGACCACGATCATGTCCTTGAGGCGGCCGGTGACGTACAGCAGGCCGTCGTGGAAGGCGCCGAGGTCTCCGGTGCGCAGGTACCCGCCGCCCTGTCCGGCGATCCGGCAGCCGAACGCGGCGGTCGTCTCGGCGGGGCGGCCCCAGTAGCCGGGGCCGACGCCGGCGCCTCTGACCCAGATCTCGCCGACGTGGCCGTCGGGGACCTCGGCGTGGCTGTCGGGGTCGACGATCCGCACGTCGGCGGAGGCGGGCGGCCCGCAGTGCGCGAGGAGGCGCACCTGGCCGGCGGGCTCTTCGAGCCGGCCGCTCTCCAGGGCCGCGGCGTCGACGGGGAGCGGTGCGGCGGCGCCGTCCTCGCGGGAGCCGGAGACCATCAGGGTGGCCTCGGCCAGGCCGTAGCAGGGCGTCAGTGCCCGCGGGTCGAGCCCGGCCGGGGCGAACCGCTCGGCGAACGCGGCCAGGGTGGTGGTGTCGACGGGTTCGCCGCCGTCGACGGCGGTCCGCCAGCAGGACAGGTCGAGGCCGGCGAGCTGGGAGTCGTTGACGCGGCGCACGCACATCTCGTACGCGAAGTCCGGGGCGGCGCTCACGGCGATCCGGTGACGGGAGATGGTCTCCAGCCAGTTGGCGGGGCGCCGGACGAAGGCGGCCGGGGTCAGCAGGACGGCGGTGCCGCCGAGCCACAGCGGGTGCAGCAGCTGCCCCACCAGGCCCATGTCGTGGTACAGCGGCAGCCAGCCGCCGACCCGGACGCCCTCGCGGGTGCCCAGCGCCTGCCGGATGGCCCGCTGGTTGGCGAGCAGGCTGCGGTGGGTGACGACCACGCCGCGCGGGTCGCGGGTCGAGCCGGAGGTGTACTGGAGGTAGGCGACCGCGTCGGCGTCCGGCGCGGACGGCTCGTCGGAGCCGGGGCCGTCGGTGGTCGGGGCGTCCGCGGCCGGACCGTCGGTGGGCAGGCAGACGACGTCGCCGTGATCGGTGCGGGCGAGCAGCCGCGACACCTCGCCGGCCTCGTCGGTGGAGGTGAGCACGCAGACCGCGGCCGTCTCCCGGACGATCCCGGCGACCCGCTGGTCGTGGTGGCCGCGCCCGTCGGGCGGGGCCACGGGGACGGCGATCGCGCCCGCGTGGAGGCAGGCGAGGAACGCGGTGACGAACAGCTCGCGCGAGCGGTGGGCGACCAGCACCCTCTCGCCCGGGCGGACGTGCCGGGCCAGTACGGCGGCCAGGCCGCGCACCGAGCGGTCGAGGGCGGCGTAGGTGATCGTCCTGGGCCGCAGGCCGCCGCGATGCTCGGTGAGGAGGATCAGCGCCTCCCGGTCCGGCGTCCTGACCGCCTGGGCGCGGATGTGCTCCGTCAACGTCCGGTGAACGGTCACGTCTCCCCCTTCCCCGCCGTGCGCCCGTCCTCCGGGACGGGCGGCGGCCGGCTCTGCTGTCGGCGGGCGGAGTGCCTGTCCCTCGGCGCTCTCGTCGAGGAGGGCTCCGCCGCGCGTGGATGTGCGGCCTCGCCGCGGGCTCCCGGTCACGGCGTGCTCCCCGCGGGCACCGGCCGGTGGCCGTCGCTCCGCACGGTCCAGCCGGCGTACGCCGGCCGGGCCGGCGCGCCGGGTTCGCCGGCGCGGCGCGACAGGGCGAGCAGCACGGCCGTGACCGCCGCCAGCTCGGCCGCGTCGGGCCGGCCCCGGACCACCTCGATACGCATCGGATTCGCCATGCCGACAGCCTGCGCCCGGCCGCTCGAAGCGGGCTCGCGTCCCGGACGCGCCGGAGCCGAGGCCCCCGGGCCGTGTCCGGCACGGTCGGGTCCTCGGCTCCGGCGAGGTGCGCTCCTCAGGACATGACGCGTTCGTAGGCGACGTGCCGGGTGCGTTCCACCTCGACGTCGGCGGTGTTGCGCATCCGGGCGAGCAGCGAGACGTGGCCGCGGCCGGCCAGCGCCCGCTCGCAGTCCCCGGTGTCGCGCCACCAGTGCACGCCCGTCCAGGTGCCCGGGTGCAGCGTGGAGCGCAGCAGGTCGCTGCCGCCGAAGCCGTCGAGCCCGGCGAAGTACTCCGTGGTCTCGGCGAACAGGCGCCGGAAGGCGGAGGAGTCGCTGCCGCCGAAGGTCCTGGCCCGGGTCAGGACGACGTTCTCCGCACCCACCAGGGCCTCCCCGCGCAGCACCCGGCCCTCGCTGACGGCCTGGTCCGCCTCGGCGTCGACCATGGGACCGAGCTTCCTGACGTAGCCGTGGAAGTCGTCCTCGTGCACGGTGTCCAGGAAGCCGCGGGTGGTCCGCCAGTGCCCCAGGTGCACGTACACGTCGGGACGCTCGACGAGCCGGACGGTGACCAGGAAGGCGAAGTCGGGCCGGCCCCGCAGGTACTGGGAGTGCTCGCGGAACGCCCGCTCGAAGCGTCCGGTGTCGCCCCGGACCGTGAACCGGTTGATCACGGTGAGCGGGGTCTCCTGCCTACGCCCGGGCACGCGCTTCCTCCGCGAACCGCTTGGCGTGCTTCAGGGTGGTCGAGCTGTTGGTGCCCAGCGCCTTGCGTACCAGCGCGCGGGCCTCGGCGAGGGTGGCCTCGGGGCCGAGCGCGGTGCGCACGCCCTCCGGGTCGAGGGTGACGGTGTGCCAGGAGGTGGCCCGCACGTTGCCGTCGCCGAGGGTCTCGATCACCCAGCGCCCGGTGTGGCCGCTCATCGCGACCGGCACCTTGAGCTGCTTGTAGACGATCACGTTGCGGTCCTCGAAGACCACGCGCACCGACGTGGTGTTGTGGGTGGATCCGTCCGGGCTCGCGGTGTCCATGTCCATGTGCTGGATGCCGGTGCCGTCCTCGGTGAGGTCGAGGCGGGCCACGTGCGGGAGGCGCTCGGGCCACAGGTCGGCGCGGTCCAGGAAGGCGAAGACGTCGCCGGCCGCGCCGAAGACGGTCTCGGAGTCGCTGAAGGTGAAGTGCAGTTCCTCGCGTGCGTCGCCGAGTTCGGCGGTGTTCTTCAGGGCGAGGAGTTCGGCGCGGCTGTTGCCGTCCACGGCGCGCTCGATGAGTTCCTCGGCGGCCGGGTCGCCGTCCACGGCGCGGTAGTCGTGCAGCAGCGTGACGTGGGTGGTGCCGTCCTCCAGTTCCCGCAGGCGCCACTCGCCGCCCATGGAGGCGACGGGCGCGGCGGTGACGACCTGGCGGAAGGTGATGGTGCGGGCGGCCGGGTCCAGTTCGCGGCGCGAGGTCCAGGTGCGGACCCGGTCGCCGGCCACCGCCCAGATGCGCAGGAGCTGCTCGCCGCCCTCGGCGGGGGCCTCCTCCAGCACCTCGACGTGCACCGTGGGCCCGAAGACCTGCGGCCACCCGGCGACGTCGGCCACCAGCGCGTAGACGGTGTCGGCCGGCGCGGCCACGGTGATGGAGTGCTCGGTGACGTGCAGAGCTTCGGTCTCGGACGCAGCGGTCGGTGCCACGGCGAAACTCCCTTCAAAACGGTCCGCCGGAAGGGCGGAACTCGAGGCTGGCATGAACGGCTGGAGCGGAACTGGAGCCGCGGTGGACCGCCGGTGGGGCCGGGGCGGTCGCGGAGGTCGGTCGGCAGGTCAGGCGGCGGGACCCTCCCCGGCCCAGGAGGGCCGCTCGAGGACGTCGACGACGGCGCAGCCCCAGCTGTAGCCGGCGCCGACGCTCACCAGGACCACCCGGTCGCCGGGCGCCGCGCGGCCGGTGGAGACGAGGTGGTCCAGGCCGGCGAACTGGTCGCCCGCCCCGAGGTGGCCGACGGTGCGGCTGAAGTCCCAGGTGGTGCGGGCGGGGTCGATGCCGAACGGCTTGTAGTAGATGGCGGTCAGCCGGCGGCGGCCGAAGTGCGGCAGCACCACCCAGTCGGCCTCGGCCAGGTCGGAGCCCGCGTCCGCGAGGGCCTGCTTGATGACGGTCTGCTGGCCGTTGTGGGCGCGGGTGATGGCGTAGGACAGGCCGGTGCGGCCGACGAAGGCCTTCTTGGCCGCCTCGAAGTCGACGGGCATGCGGTGGCCGAAGGGCGCCGTGGTGAACGGGTCGTCGCCGCGGTGCAGCGGCTCCAGTTCGGGGTCGGCGTGCAGCGCGAGGGAGACCAGGCGGGCGTAGCCGCCGCGCCGGGAGAGCACCAGCGCGGTGGCGCCGTCGGCGTAGGGGGTGCCCGGGTCGGTGGTCCAGCGGTCGATGCCGGGCGCGCAGAAGCGGTCGGCGGTGGTCAGCAGGGCGTCACCGCGGCCGTGGCCGGCCGTGAGGTAGGCGGTGGCAAGGTCCAGGGCGGCCAGTCCGCCGTTGGACATCTGGCGGATCTCGACGGCCGGGCAGCTGTTGCGCAGCGCCTCGCGCTGGATGTACGAGGCGACCGGCCACAGGTCCTGGCCCTGGTGGTAGGTGTCGGCGTGCAGCAGCAGGTCCACGTCGTCGCCGCCGCTGTCGGCCCGGCCGAGCGCGGTGCGGGCCGCGGCGGCGGCCATCTCGGCGGCCGACTCCCCGGGCGAGTACGCCACCGACTCCATGCCGGTGGCGGCGGCCGTCCCCGGCGGGCACGCGCCGGAGGCGACGGCGTCGGCGAGCGTGAGGCGGGAGGGGAGCCGGGTGGAGGTCCCCCGTATGTAGACGTCTTCGGGACGCACTGTCTCTCCAGCTCTGCTTGTCGGGGGGCTCGTCGGTCAGGGGCGGAGCGGCTCGGACCCGTCCGCCGCGACGGGGGCGCCGGCCGTGCCGGGCGCGGCGGACGCGACGGCGGTGCGGCGCCCGGCCGTCAGGGCCGCCTGGGCGGGTGCGGTGTCGAGCAGGACGTAGTGGACGGCGTCGAGCAGGGCGTGCCAGCTCGCCGCGGTCGTGTTGGCGTCCACGCCGACGGTGTTCCAGCGGCGGCCGCCGTCCTCGTAGGAGATGAGGACGCGGGCGGCCGCGCCGCTGCCCCTCTCACCGCCCAGGACCCGCACCCGGTAGTCGACGAGCCGCAGCCGGGCGAGGGCGGGGAAGCACGGGTCGAGCGCGGCGTGCAGCGCGGTGTCCAGGGCGTTGACCGGGCCGTTGCCCTGGCCGGTGGCGGTCACGGACCGGCCGTCGACCGTCAGGGACACGCTGGCCTCGGTGCGGACCTCGTCGTCGCCGACGCCCAGGACGCCCACCGACCACGACTCCACCGCGAACGGGCGCGGCCGCGGGGAGCCCGACAGCTCCTCGCGCAACAGGAGTTCGAAGGAGGCGTCGGCCGACTCGAAGCTGTAGCCGACGTTCTCGAGTTCCTTCACGCGCCGCGCGGCGCGGGCCACCTCCTGGGAGCCCGCGGCCACGTCGTAGCCGAGTTCGCGGGCCTTGAGCTCGATGGAGGAGCGTCCGCCCATGTCGGAGACCAGGGTGCGCATGGCGTTGCCGACCAGGGCCGGGCGGGTGTGCTGGTAGAGGTCGGGGTCCACGCGCAGCGCGGAGGCGTGCAGCCCCGCCTTGTGGGTGAAGGCGGAGGCGCCGATGTAGGGGGCGGCGACCGCGCCGGGCAGCTGGGTCAGCTCGGCCACCGCGCGGCCGGTCTCGGCGAGCGCGGCCAGCCGCTCCAGCGGCACGATCTCCCGTCCCCGCTTGAGCACCAGGTTGGCGACTACGGTGAACAGGTCGGCGTTGCCGCAGCGTTCACCGTAGCCGTGGGCGGTGCCCTGGGCGTGGTCGGCGCCGGCGTCGACGGCCGCCATGGTGTTGGCGACGGCGCAGCCGGTGTCGTCGTGGCAGTGGATGCCGATCCGGGCGCCGGTGGCCGCCAGCGTGTCGGTGACCACGGCGGCCACCTCGTCGGGCAGCGAGCCGCCGTTGGTGTCGCACAGCACGACGGTCTCCGCGCCCGCCTCCGCGGCGGTGCGCACCACGCTGAGGGCGTAGTCGCGGTCCAGCTGGTGCCCGTCGAAGTAGTGCTCGGCGTCGACGAAGACGCGGCGGCCGGCGCGCACCAGGTGACGCACGGTGTCGTCGACCATGGCGAGGTTCTCCGCCAGGGTGGTGCGCAGCGCGTTCAGGACGTGTCCGGTGTGGCTCTTGGCGACCAGGGTCACCACGGGCGCCCCGGAGTCCAGCAGCGCCTGCACCTGCGGGTCGTCGGCGGCCCGGACGCCGGGCCTGCGGGTGGCTCCGAAGGCGGCCAGTTCGGCGTGTTCGAGGCGCAGTTCGGTGCGGGCCCGGCGGAAGAACTCGGTGTCCCTGGGGACCGCGCCGGGCCAGCCTCCCTCGATGAACCCGATGCCGAGTCCGTCGAGCAGGCGGGCGACGGCGAGCTTGTCCTCGACCGTCAGCGCCATGCCTTCCTGCTGGGCGCCGTCGCGCAGGGTCGTGTCGTAGAGCTGGAAGCCCCGCTCGGCCATCGCCCCTCCCTAGTTCTCGCGTGCCGGCTTCTCCGGCCGCTCTCGGATGCTGTCCCCCACCGTCCGGCGACGGGCCGGAGGACCGCTGGAGCGTGGATGGACCGGGCGCAGGACGACGCGGCGGGACCGGGGGACGCGTGTCCCGTCCGGTCCCGCCGCGCGGGAGGTGGTGCGAGGCGTGCGGCGTGGCTCAGGAGGCCGTGGCGGTCTCCGGCTCCTTGCCCCCCTCGTTCTCCTCCTCCTCGGGCGCCTCCAGGCGCATCTGCCGCGGGATCGCGAACATCAGCGCGAAGGCGAGGGCGACCACGCCGGCGAACACCCACAGGGTGGTCCCCAGGCTGAGGGCGAAGGACTCGCCCTGCGCGTCCTTGGCGTACTCGGCGACCACCGGGGCCGACCGCTCGTCCCGCAGCGGGGCCGCGGCGCAGCTCGCGGGCGCCACCGACGGGTCCTTCTCCTCGACCCGGTCGACCGCGCACGCGCGGTGGGCGGCCACGGTGGTGTCGGCCTCGCCGGGGGTGAGGTGGGCGGTGGCGACCAGGTCGCGTCGCAGGTTCGCGGCCTGGTCGTCGATCGTGGAGCCGGTGTTGCCGCCGAGGCCCGCGAAGAAGACCACGCCGACCAGCGCGCCGCCGACCGCGAAGCCGAGCTGGGCGTTGGTGTGCACGATGCCGGAGGCGGAGCCGGCGTCCTTCTGCGGCACCTCGGAGATGACGATCTGCGGCAGCGGGGCGGCGATCAGGCCGAAGCCGAGGCCCACCAGCAGCATCGGCGCCACCAGGGCCCAGGAGCTGATGGAGCTGCCGTAGTGGCTCGACGCCCACAGGAAGTACAGCGCGCCGGTCACCGTGACGACCGCGCCGGCCTGAAGCACCTTGCGGCCGAACTTGGGCACCAGGACGACCATGGCCGCCGAGGAGGTCAGGAACGCGCCGATGCAGAAGGACAGGCTGGTCATGCCGGCCCGCATCGGGGACCAGCCGAGGCCGACCTGCATGTAGACGGTCCAGCCGATGTTGAACATGCCGATGCCGACGTAGAAGGCGAGGTTGACGCCGAGGCCGGAGGAGAAGCTGCGGATGCGGAACAGCGCGAGCTCCATCAGCGGCGAGCCGTCCAGCACCGTGCGGCGCCGCTGCCACATGACGAACGCGGCGAGGACCGGCACCGAGGCCGCCATCGACACGAAGCCCCACAGCGGCCAGCCCAGCTCACGGCCCTGCAGCAGGGGGAAGAGCAGCAGCAGGAGGCCGACGGTGGCCAGGACGACGCCGCGGACGTCGAGCTTGAGGGCGTGCGGGGCACGCGACTCGCGCAGCACGCGCGGGGCGTAGATCATGCCGAGGACGCCGACCGGGATGTTGATCAGGAAGATCAGCCGCCAGCCGAGGCCGAAGAGGTCCCAGTCGGCGAGCGGTCCGCCCGCGGCCATGCCGACGGCGGCGGCCAGACCGGCCACGCCTCCGTACATGGCGAACGCGCCGGCCCGCTCCTTGCCCGAGAAGGTGACGTGCAGGATGGCGAGGATCTGCGGCACCATGACGCCCGCGAAGGCGCCCTGGACCATGCGGGAGACGACCAGCTGCCACGGCTCCTGGGCAAGGCCGGCGCCCAGCGAGGCGAGGGTGAAGCCCGCCACGCCGAACAGGAACATCTTCCGGCGGCCGTGGATGTCGCCGAGGCGTCCGCCGAGGATCAGCATCAGGGCGAAGCTGAGCTGGTAGCCGACCAGCACCCACTGGATGACGGAGTAGCCGCCGCCGATGCCCTGCTGGATGGACGGGGCGGCCACGTTGGCGATGGTGCCGTCGAGCATGTCCATGAATGCCGCGACGAGCAGCACCAGGAGGGCCGTCCACCGCTTCGGGTCGGGCGTCGCCGCGCCGTCGGGGACGGGCGCGGTGCTCTCGCCCGCTGGTACCTCCTTCTCCGTGGGCGGGGCCTGCTCGGAGGAAATGGCCATGGTGTACCTGTCAGATCATTGGGGGGACCGGGTGGGGCCCTCGGAGAAACGTCACGGACGGCCGGACGGCCTCACAGCACCGGAGGTGCAGGATGCCGGTTGCCGGTGGAGTTCCGCTCGAGCGCCGCTGAAGCGCGGCGCCGGGGCGGCCGGGCCGCTGTCGCGGGCCCGGTGGTGGGGGTGTGAGGCGGCCTCGGCCGCGGTCAGCACCGGGGTCACGCACGCCTCGGTCGGCTCGAACAGCCGCGCCCAGTGGTCGCGGTCGTGGCAGGCGAACCGGCGGGCGAACTCTTCGCGCAGGGCGGGCCAGTTGGCGGGGTCGTCGCGGTCGGGCAGGGCCCGTGCTTCGAGGCCGAGGCCGTCCAGGAGCGCCGCGTAGAAGCGCTCCTCCAGGGCGCCGACGGCGACGTGGCCGCCGTCCGCGCAGGGGTAGCAGGTGTAGAAGGGGGCGCCGCCGTCCAGCAGGTTCGCGCCCCGCTCGTCGCGCCACTGCCCGGCGGACCGCATCGCGGTGAGCATGCCGAGCATCGCGCCGACCCCGTCCACGATCGCCGCGTCGACGACCTGCCCGGCGCCGGTGGCCGCCCTGCCGTACAGGGCGGCGAGCACGCCGGCGACCAGGAACATCGAGCCGCCGCCGAAGTCGCCCAGCAGGTTGAGCGGGACGACGGGCGGGCCGCCCTCCTCCCCGATCGCGTGCAACGCCCCGGTCAGCGCCAGGTAGTTGATGTCGTGTCCGGGGGTGCGGGCCAGCGGCCCGTCCTGGCCCCAGCCCGTCATGCGGGCGTAGACCAGTGCCGGGTTGCGCCCGAGGCACACCTCGGGGCCGATGCCGAGCCGCTCCGCGACGCCGGGGCGGAAGCCCTCGACGAACACGTCGGCGTCGTCCACCAGGCGCAGCAGCCGCGCCACGTCGTCCGCGTCCTTGAGGTCGAGCGCGACGCGCCGCTGCCGGCCCCGGTCGAGTTCCCGGTGCCACCGTTCGAACGACCGCACGCCGTCGGCCCGTTCGATGCGGACCACCTCGGCGCCCAGGTCGGCGAGGACCATGCAGGCGAACGGGACCGGCCCGATGGCCGACAGTTCTACCACCCGCAGCCCGCTCAGCGGGCCCCTCGCGCAGGTCGCGTCCTGCGTCGTTGCGCTACCCATCCGGCAAGGCTGCGGCCGGCCGCCTGAGCCCTCCTCGGGGCCCTCTGGAGCCGCCGCCGCGTCCCGGCTCCACCTGCGCCCGAGCCGCCGCAGGCACCGTGTCGCGGGAACCGTCGGTCCGTCCGGTTCCCGCGAGGACCAACCAAGGACCTGACGCCGCGCGGCTTCGCCACGCTGCACACCCCCGACCGGATCGAGGAGTGGAGCCCGCGGTTCGGTCCGTGGCTCGCCGAGGGACGCATCGTCTTCCCGCACACTCTCGTCGAGATGAGTGGGCCCGAGGAAGGAACAACTTGTCGTGACGACGGCAGATATGAAGGTGCTGGACCGGCGTGCCCTCAACCGGGCGCTGCTGGCGCGGCAGTTGCTGCTGGAGCGGGCGACGCTGCCGGCCGCGGGGGCGGTCGCGCACCTGGTGGGCATGCAGGCCCAGGCGCCGAACCCGCCCTACGTCGGCCTGTGGACCCGGCTGGCCGGCTTCGCCGTGGAGGACCTGGCCTCGCTCGTCCGCGGCCGTGAGGTGGTGCGCCTGGTGCTGATGCGCGGCACGATCCACCTGGTGACGGCCGACGACTGCGTCGCGCTGCGGCCGGTCCTGGCGGGCGCGCTGCGGCAGGGGCTCAAGGGCGCCTTCGGGCGCAAGCTCGAGGGGCTGGACCTGGAGAAGGTGGCGGCGCTGGGGCGCGAGCTGGTCGAGCGGGAACCGCTGACCCTCGGCGGCTTGGGCGAGCGGCTCGCCGAACGGTGGCCGGAGCGCGACCCGTTCGCCCTGGCCAACGCCGTGCGCAACCTGGTGCCGCTGGTTCAGGTGCCGCCGCGCGGGCTGTGGGGCGAGAGCGGCCAGGCCGCGCACACCACCGCCGAGGCGTGGCTGGGCCGGCCCCTTGCCGGGCAGGACGCCCCGGACACGATGATCGAGCGCTACCTGGCCGCGTTCGGCCCGGCCTCGGTGAAGGACATGCAGGTGTGGTCCGGCATGACCCGGCTCGCGGAGGCGGTGAAGCGGCTGCGGCCGCGGCTGGCGGTCTTCCGCGACGAGGGCGGCCGCGAGCTGTTCGACCTGCCCCAGGCGCCCCGCCCCGGCGCGGACACCCCGGCCCCGGTGCGCTTCCTGCCGGACTTCGACAACATCCTGCTCTCGCACGCCGACCGCTCACGGATCCTCACCGAGGAGCAGCGGGCCCGAGTGTTCACCCGCAACGGGCTGATCCGGCCGACGTTCCTGGTGGACGGCTTCGTGGCCGGCATGTGGCGCCTGGAGCAGACGCGCGGCGCCGCCACCCTGATGCTGGAGCCGTTCGGCCCGCTGCGGGAGGCCGACCGCGAGGCGCTGGTGGAGGAGGGCGGCCGGCTGCTGGCGTTCGCCGCGGGGCCCGCCGCCTCGCACGAGGTCCGCTTCGCCTGAGCCCTTCCCGCCCGCGCGGCGCACGGGAAGGGGGAGGGACCGGTCCACCGGTCCCTCCCCCTCGTCACGCGGTCAGCCGGCGTCGGCGGGGACGTCCGGGCGCGGGGTGCGGCCCGGGCAGGAGGAACGCGGGGGCGGCAGGACGCCGTCCACCAGGTAGGCGTGGACGATCTCGTCCACGTGCGGGTTTCCGCCGATCACGTAGACCTCGTGCTCCCCGGAGTCCTCGACGGTCAGCAGGTGGTGGCCCAGGAGTTCGGCCATGGCGACGCCGCCGTCGTAGTGGTCCATCGGGTCGCCGTCGGCCTGCACGATCAGCCCGACGGGGTAGCCGTCGCGGGCGATGACGGTCGGCTCCTCGGGGGCCTCGAAGGCGCGGAAGGCGCCCACCCAGGGGGACGCGCGCAGCACGCCGTACCCGTACGGGAAGCGCTTGCGGAACTCCCGCATGTCCTGGAAGTAGACCTCGAGGTCGGACGGCCAGGCGTGCTCGAGGGTGATCGCCTCCAGCACGCCGATGCGCAGGTCGCCCTCGCTGTCGGCGGGCCGCCAGGTGCCCTGCTCGGCGAGGAGTTCGCGGCACGCGCCGACGTCGCCCGCCCCGGCGGCCCGGCGGACCTCGTCGGTCAGCGTGGCGAGGGTGGCCCACTGCCCGCGGTCGGCGGCCCGGTTGCCGACGGCGCCGTCGAAGAGGGTACGCAGCCGCACGCCGTCCTCGGGGAGCCGCTCGAGGGCCGCGACGGCCTCCTCGACGCCGCCGAGGACCCGCTCCGCGCAGTCGCCGAGGCCGAGGGCGCCGTCACGCGCGCCCGCCCAGGCCGCCCACAGGTCGACGTTGCGCTGCACGGCGTCGCCCTGCTGGAGGAACTGCTCGCGCCAGGTCCACTGGGGGCCGACGCAGGAGTCCAGCACCAGCCGGTCGAGCGAGGCGGGGAAGAGGCTTCCGTAGACGGCGCCGACGTAGGCGCCGTACGCGTAGCCGACGAAATTGATCTTCTCCTCGCCGAGCACCGCGCGGATCACGTCCATGTCGCGGGCCGTGTTGCGGGTGCTGATGTGCGGGCGCAGGTCTCCGCCGGCGCGGGCGCAGGCCTCCTCGCGCAGCCGCATGTCCTCGGCGATCGCCTCGAAGGCCTCGTCCGGCGGCCGGGAGTCGAAGGGCACCTTGGGCACGGTGACCTCGGCGTGGAGGTTGGTCGACGCGCCGATGCCGCGCGGGTCGAAGCCGATCAGGTCGTACACCTCGGCGAGGGGGGTGGCGGCGTAGGCGTCGGGCAGCTCCCTGCCGCGTCCCCAGTCACCGCCGGGGCCGCCGTTGACCCCCAGCAGGATGCCGCGTCGCCGGGCCGGGTCGGTGGCCCGGCGGCGGGTGAGCGCGAGGGTGATCCGCTCGCCCTCCGGTGCGGCGTAGTCGCGGGGGACCTCGATCGTCGCGTGCTCGACCTGGTCCGTTCCGGGTGCGGGCGACCAGTCGGGCCGCTGAGTGTGGTACCAGCTCACCACCGCAAACCTCCATCTCGTCAGGCCGCCACCTTCTCGGTGTCGCCTCGAGAGGAGGTGGACTGCTTCCGGACCGGCACCAGCAGGGCGGCCGCCAGACCGGCCAGCGCGAACAGGGCGGCCCCGGTGAGCGCCAGGCCGTAGCCGGAGGCGAGCGCCTCGGGCGCCGGGGCGCCGGCCGCCGCCCGGGTGTCGGTGCGGGAGGCGGCGAGGGCGGCCAGGGTGACCAGTCCGACGGCGCTGCCGAGCTGGCGGGTGGTGTTCAGCAGCCCGGAGGCCAGACCGGTCTGGTGCGGCGCGAGCCCGGCGGTGGCCGCGTTGGTGGTGGCGTTGAGGACGGCGCCCATGCCGAGGCCCAGCAGGGCGCTCGGGCCGAGGATGTCGGTGAGGTAGGCCGAACCGGCATCCACCCGGGAGAGCAGCAGCAGTCCGCCGGCGGCGAGGGCGAGGCCGCCCAGCAGGATCGGCCGCGGGCCGACGCGCGGCACGAGGGGCGCGATGCCCCAGCCGCCCAGGGCCATGCCGAGCGACAGCGGCAGGTAGCTGAGCCCGGTGCTGAGCGGGCTGTGGCCGAGGACCTGCTGGAGGACCAGCGTGAAGAAGTAGAAGGTGCTGAAGAGGGCGGCGATCCCGAAGAAGGCGACCAGGTTGGCCGCCGCCACCGACCGGTTGCGGAAGATCGCCAGCGGCACCAGGGGGTGACGGGCGAACCGGGCCTGGATCAGCAGGAAGGCGGCGAGCAGCAGCACACCCGCCGTGAGCGGGACGAGTACCCGGGCCGAGCCCCAGCCGTACGCGTGCGACTGGGAGACCGCGTACACGGCGGACATCAGGCCGAGAGTGACGGTCACCGCGCCGGGCAGGTCGAGGCGTGCGGAGGAGTCCGCGCGGCGCGGGCGCGTCTCGGGGACGGCCGTCCACACCCCGGCGAGCAGCAGCAGCCCGATCGGCACGTTGACCAGGAAGATCCAGCGCCAGGAGAACCATTCCACGACCACCCCGCCGACCAGCACGCCGATCGCGCCGGCGGCGCCGGAGACGGCGCTCCACCAGCCGAACGCGCGTGCCCGGGCCGCCGGTTCGGTGAAGGTGGTGCCGAGCACGGTCAGGGTGGCGGGTGCCATGACGGCGGCCCCGAGCCCCTGGAAGGCGCGGGCGAGCACCAGGGTGAGCGGCGCGTCGGCCGCTCCCCCGACCAGGCTGGCGAGGGTGAACAGGCCGACCCCGCACAGGAAGACGCGGCGCTGGCCGAACAGGTCCGCCAGCCGCCCGCCCAGCAGCAGGAACCCGCACACCACCACCGTGTAGGCGTTGTTGACGAACTGGAGGTTGTGCCGGGTGAAGCCCAGCTCGTCGGAGATGACGGGCAGCGCCACGTTCACCACCGAGGCGTCCAGCACGTTCATGAACTGCCCCAGGCAGCAGGCAGCGAGCACCAGGCCCAGGCGTGGTCCGCGTGCGCCCCCGCGGGGGCGTGCGGCCGCCCGGTCCGTCGTATCGGTGACAGTCATGCCGGGCACGCTCCGCCGCTCCGATGGACCGGTGGTGGTGGGCGGCTGGAGCGGCCCGGGCGGTCCAGAAGCCCTCCACCGCCGCTGAAGGCGGCGTCGCCACAGTTCGGATCCGTAACCCGCGCACGGATGGCCGATGTTGCACGAACGACAGCCCAGGAGACCCTGCCATGGCCAAGATCACCTATAAGCATCCGAACGGAACGGTCACCGTCGTCGACGTCGAGGCTCCCAACACGGTCATGCGCGGAGCCAAGCTGAACAACGTCGACGGCATCGAGGCGCAGTGCGGCGGGTCCGCCCAGTGCGGCACCTGCCACGTGTACGTCGACAGCGCGAACACCCTGCCGCTGCCGGCGATGGACGAGGTCGAGGACGACGTCCTGTACGGCACGGCCTGCGAGCGCAACGAGTTCAGCCGGCTGAGCTGCCAGCTGCCGGTCACCGAGGAGCTGGACGGCCTGCTGGTCCACCTGCCCGAGGCGCAGAGCTGATGGCGCCCAACGCGGTGGTGGTGGCGGGCGCGGGCCAGGCCGGCCTGGAGACGGCGGCCGCGCTGCGGGCCCGCGGGTACACCGGGCGCGTCACCCTGGTGGGCGACGAGCCGCCCGGCCCCTGCCACCGGCCCCCGCTGTCCAAGGGCTACCTGACCGGCGCGGTGCCGGCCGACGACGTGCCCCTGCGGCCCGCCTCGTTCTACGCCGAGCAGGACATCGAGCTGCTGACCGGCGCGACGGTGGTCTCGGTCGACCGGGAGCGCCGCACGGTCCTGCTGGACTCGGGCCTGCGTCTGCCGTACGGCGCGCTGGTCCTGGCGACCGGCTGCCGCCCGCGTCCGCTGCCGGTTCCCGGCGCCTCGCTGACCGGGGTGCGCACGCTGCGCGGCCTGGCCGACGCGGAGGTGCTGCGCCGCGCGCTGGAGGGTCCGCCGCTGCGGCTGGTCGTGGTCGGCGCCGGGTTCGTCGGCCTGGAGGTGGCGGCCACCGCGCGGGGCCTCGGCCACGAGGTGACCGTGGTGGAGAGCGGGCCCCGGGCGCTGGCCCGTGCGCTGACGCCGGCCGTGTCCGACCGGATCGTCGCCGAGCACCGCGCGCGGGGCGTGCGGGTCCTCACCGGCCGTCAGGTCGCGGTGCTCCACGGCGACGACGAGGAACGGGTCCGCGCGGTGGAGCTGGCGGACGGCGAGCGGCTCGACGCCGACCTCGTGGTGGTCGGCATCGGTGTGCTTCCCCGCACCGGTCCGGCGCTCGCCGCGGGTCTGGCGGTCGAGGACGGCGTCGTGGTCGACGCCGGCCTGCGCACCGCCGACCCGGACATCTGGGCGGTCGGCGACTGCGCCTCCTTCCCCGAGTCGCGCTCCGGCGGCCGGCTGCGGCTGGAGTCCGTGCAGAACGCCACCGACCAGGCCCGCTGCGTGGCCGCCGCGATCTGCGGCGAGCCACACCCGTACACGGCCGTGCCCCGCTTCTGGACCGAGCAGTACGCGCTGCGGGTGCAGATGGTGGGGCTGACGTCGGGTCACGACGAGACGGTCACCCTCGGCGACGTGGAGGGCGGCCGGTTCTCCGTCCTGTGCTTCCGCGAGGGCCGGCTGATCGGCGTCGAGTCCGTCAACCGCCCCGCCGACCAGGGGATCGCGGCGCGGCTGCTGGCCGCGGGCACGGCGTTGTCGCCGGCGGTGTGCCGCGAGCCCGGCTTCGACCTCAAGAAGCTTCCCCGCGCCCCCCACACCCCCAGCTCCCCCACCTCCCCCACAGCGTCACCGCCTGGTCCGAGATCCGGGGAAAGGCTGTCCGTCCACGCCTGAGACCCACTCCGCCGCCGCGTCGACGCGGCGGCCGCGTTCGGGCACGCTGAGGCTGCTCGGCGTGCTGTTCGCGGTGCCGACCGTCCTGACGGGCGTCGGCACCGCGTCGGCCGCGCCGGACCGCGCCCACCACCTGGTCCGCAACAGGCCGCCGGCCGGCGTCCGGGACCTCACGGTGACCGTCCACCTGCCCGATCGGCACCACCTCGGTCACCACGCCGCGCTTCACCTCCACGCCGGACCACAAGCTCTCCGCCGAGAGCCGGTGACCAGTTCGCCCCGCTGAGCCGGTCGCCCTGGTCGCGCGCCGCGATCAGCTCGGACAGCACGTCGTCCGTCGGCCGCGCCCGCTTCTGCCTGGGCGCGGTGAGCCGGGGGTCGGCGGGCAGCCGCCGCCCTGGGGCGCCGTCTCCTGGGTGGTCGTCTCCCGGGTGACAGTCCCGATCGATCCTCCGCCGGGGTGTACCGGTACGGGAAGGGAACGGTGGGCGGCGGCGGGGGCCGAACGGCCGAAGGGGCGCCCTCGGTGGGACGCCCCCTGTGCCCGCCGGGTTCTCACCCCTCGGGGCCGAGCAGGACCGCCGAGTAGTTCTTGCGTGCCGCGGTGTCGTACTGCAGTGCGACGTGGCTGGTCGCGGACGTGATGTCGCGCCAGTGGCGCTGCAACGGGTGCTTCTCGCCGAGCCCGCCGGTGCCGGCCGCGCCGACCAGCAGCGTGACGGCCTCGCGCAGGATCTCGGCGGCGAAGGTGGCGTTGCGCTCGTTGCGGGCCATGTGCTCGGGGGTGAACAGCCGCTCGTCGAGGACCTGGGCGTTCTGCTCCACCAGGTGGCGCGCGGCGTCGACGAGGCCGGAGGCGCGGACCACGGTCAGCTCGGCCGTCTGGGTGCGGCGGCGTCCGGTGACCGAGTCGGCGACGGCGGCCAGCGCGCCGGTCGCGGCGCCGGCCACGGGCGCGATGAAGGTGAGCCCGCCGACGGCCTGGAACGGCACGTTGTGCGAGGGCACCGGGGAGAAGCCGTTGCGGCCGGTGAGCATGTCCGTACGGTCGAACGTCAGGTGCTCCGGCACGAACGCGTTCTCGACGACCACGGTGTGGCTGCCGGTGGCGCGCATCCCGATGCTGTCCCAGGTCTCGAGCACGCTGTACGCCCCGCGCGGCAGGGTGAAGAAGCGCAGCTGCGGCGGTCCCTCACCGCCTGCGCCGGGAACCGCGGCGCAGACCATCACCCAGTCGGCGAAGTCCACGGCGCTGACGTACGCCCAGCGACCGGTGAGGCGCCAGCCGCCGTTCTCCGGGACGGCCCGGCCGGCCGGCATGAGCCCGGTGGCGACGACGGTGTCGGGTCCGGCGCCCCACAGTTCCTGGTGCCCGGCCTCGGGCAGGTGGGCGGCGAAGCGGGCCGAGTAGGCGGCCAGCGAGGCGCACCAGGCCGAGGCGGCGCAGCCCTCGCCGACGGTCATGACGGCCCGGGTGAGCTCGGCGAAGGTGCCCTCGGTGCCGCCGAAGCGGGCGGACACGAAGTGCCGGGCGAACCCGGCCTCGCGGATGCCGTGGGTGACCTCGCGGTACAGGCCGCGCGCGGTGTCGGCGTCCGCCGCGTGGGCGGCCGCCAGGTCCCGCAGCCGGACGGCGGCGTCGGCGAGCCCGGTCGACGGGGCGGCGAGGGATGCGGGAGCCGTGGAGACGGAAGCCGGCGCGGGGGCGGCGACGCCGGTGTCGACGCTCACGCGGCCGGTCCGTTCGCGACGGCCCGCTCGAAGCGCTCCAGCGTCTCGCCCGGGCTGGGTCCGTCGAGGGCCTTGAACACCCGCTCGGCGCCGGGGCCGTGGTTGTCGAGCTTGACGTGGGCGAGCGACACCTTGGTGTGCCCCTCGTCCACGGCCTCGAAGTCCACCTCGATCTCGCTGGCGCCGTCGTCGGTGGGGATGGACTGCCAGTTGGGGTCGATGCGCCAGGTCATGACGAGCCGCCGGCCGGGCTCCCACTCGAGGATGCGGCCCCAGGCGATCTCGGTGCCCTCGACGTCCCACTCGTAGTAGCGCCCGCCCACGCCCGGCTCGAAGGCGAGACCGGCCCGCTCCTTGCGGACCAGGACGTGGCTCGGCGGCCACCAGTCGGCCGGCCGCTCGGTGAAGATCCGGAAGCACTCGTCGGGCGTCGCCGCGACGGTTACCGACTTCCTGACATCAGGCAGCGTCTGCGTCTGCTCGGGCACGGGGCCTCCTCGCTCAGGCCGGGTGTCCGCCCGGCCACGGCATCGATTACGCCCAAACTGACGGCCCCGGCTAGGCCGCGTGTCGAGCCCTGCTCGAACGTCTGTCCTCCAGGGGCGCTCCACCGCGGGCCGAGAACCCCGCAAGGCGGCAGGCCCACCGTCGAGCCGAAGTGGAGCGGACCGACGAGCCGCACGAGCGAGCCACACGAGCGATGGGGAGAACGCGATGACAGACGTGCAACGACGGGTCGCCTTCGTCACCGGCGCGACCAGCGGGATCGGCCTGGCCGTGACCGAGTTGCTGGCCGGGCAGGGGGTCGCGGTGTTCGGCGTGGCCCGCGACGCGGAAAACGTGCGCACCCTGGTCAAGGAGCAGCGCGAGCTGGGCCGCGAGGTGTCGGGGACGGTGTGCGACGTGACGTCCCCGGCGCAGATCCAGGAGGCGGTGCGCGCCGCGGTCGCCGAGTACGGGCGCATCGACATCCTCGTCAACAACGCGGGACGCGGCGGCGGCGGCGTGACGGCCGAGCTGCCCGACGCGCTGTGGGACGACGTCATCGAGACCAACCTCAACGGCACCTTCCGGGTGACCCGCGAGGTGCTCTCCACCGGGCTGATGCGCGAGGGCTCGTGGGGCCGGATCATCAACATCGCCTCCACCGGCGGCAAGCAGGGCGTCGAGCTCGCCGCGCCCTACTCGGCGTCCAAGCACGGTGTCATCGGCTTCACCAAGGCCGTCGGCAAGGAGCTGGCCCCGACCGGCATCACCGTGAACGCCGTCTGCCCCGGCTATGTGGAGACGCCGATGGCCCAGCGGGTCCGGCAGGGCTACGCGGGCCACTACGGGGTGAGCGAGCAGGAGATCCAGGAGCGCTTCAACGCGAAGATCCCGCTGGGCCGTTACTCGACGCCCGAGGAGGTCGCCGGACTCGTCGGCTACCTCGCCTCGGACACGGCCGGCTCCATCACCGCGCAGGCGCTGAACGTGTGCGGCGGGCTCGGCAACTACTGACCGCCGCCTCGGACGGACGACCGGACGAGTGGACGAGCTGAAACGGAGTACCGACATGACCCCCGCTGTGACCGCCGGCGCCACGCTGGCCGAACCGGACGTGGCCTCCTTCCGGGCCGCGATGGGCCGGTTCCCGACCGGCGTCACCCTGCTCACCCAGGGCAGTGGCGACGAGACGATCGTGATGACCCTCAACAGCCTGACCTCCGTCTCCCTCGACCCGATGCTGATCCTGGTGTCGGTCAAGGCGGACGGCCGGATGCGCCCGCGCATCTCGCGCTCGGGCAGCTACGCCGTGAACCTGCTCACCGACGCGCAACGTGACCTGGCGCAGGAGTTCTGCCGGCCCGACCGGCCGGAGGGGCACGCCGCGATGCGCCGGCTGTCCGCCGTGGAGGGGGTCACCGGCAACGCCGTGCTGCCCGCCTCCGAGGCGTACGTCGAGTGCGTGCTGCACGCCGAGCACGAGGCGGGCGACCACACGCTGCTGATCGGCAGGGTGGTGGCGCTGTCCGGCGGCGCGTCCGCGCCGGACCCGCTGCTGTTCCACCTGGGCCGGTTCGGCTCGCTGCCCGCCGCCGAGGCGCCGAGGGCCGCCGCGTGACGGCGCCGGCCCCGGCCGCCCCCGCCGCCCCGGCCTCCCCCGGGGTGGCCAAGGCGGCGCCGGGCAGCCTGACGCGGGTCGCCGACGACGTGTACGCGTATGTCCAGCCGGAGGGCGGCTGGTGCCTGAACAACGCGGGACTCGTCGTCGGCGGCGGGCGCTCGGTCCTCGTCGACACGGCGGCGACCGAGGCACGGGCCCGCCATCTGCGCGCGGAGGTGGAGCGCGTGGTGCCGGCGGGACCGGACTACGTGGTCAACACCCACTTCCACGGCGACCACACCTTCGGCAACGGCCAGTTCGTCCCGCGCGCCGTCGTCGTCGCGCACGAGGGGACCCGGTCCGACATCTGCGAGGCGGGCCTGGGCCTGCGGCACCTGTGGCCCGGCGTGGAGTGGGGCGACACGCCCCTGACCCCTCCGGACCTCACCTTCCGCGACCGCCTCACCCTGCACGGCGACGGCGGCCCGCGCACCGAGCTGTTCGACGTGGGCCCGGCCCACACCCCGAACGACGTCGTCGCCTGGGTCCCCGAGCGCGGGGTGCTCTTCACCGGTGACGTCGTCTGGTCGGGGGTGACCCCCTACCTCCTCATGGGCTCGATCACCGGTTCGCTCCAGGCGCTGGCCCGGATGCGCGTCCTCGCCCCCGAGGTGGTCGTCCCCGGACACGGGCCGGTCGGCGGCCCCGAGCTGCTGGACGAGACGGAGGCGTACGTGCGGTGGCTGGCGGAACTCGCCCGCGACGGGCTGCGCCGCGGAGTGAGCGCGCTGACCGCCGCCCGCGAGGCCGACCTCGGCGCGTTCGCCGGCCTCCTGGACTCCGAGCGCCTGGTGGGCAACCTGCACCGGGCGTACGCGGAGCTGGAGGGGCTGGAGCCGGGCGCCCGGATCGACGTCGCCGCGTCCTTCAAGGAGATGGTCGCCTTCCACGGAGGCCTGCCCTCCTGTCACGCCTGACCGCCTCGAGCGGAGAGAAGACCTGCCCACCGAAAAGGAGTCGTCGATGGAGACGAATCTGCCGGACCGCGAGAAGACCGCCGCCGCGACCCTGCCGCCCCTCGGCGGCCCGTGCGAGGCACCCCGCTGGGTGGCCTGGCTGCTCGCCGGGGACCTCGACGACGACGGCTCGGAGCCGCACATCTGCCGCGGCATCGACTGAGCGCCGCGGCACAGGGATGAGGGGCCCTCCGGCGGAGGGCCCCTCATCCCTGTGCCGCGTGCCGGCACCGGTGTCGGGCGTCAGGCGGCCGCGGCGGCGGCGCGGGCGTCCGGACCGTCCTGGGTGATCACCCGGGAGCGGGTCAGCAGGGCGCCGTCCCGGCGGACGAGCACGTCGTCCACGGTGAAGGTGGGCTGGAAGGAGACCTTGCCCTCGCGGTCGGTCTGCGTGACCAGCGTGTAGTAGGAGACGCGGACGGTGTCCTCGTCGGCGGGGTCGGCCTCGATCAGGAGGTGGCCGAACCAGTGCCGGGTGGCGATGTCCTTGTACCGGGGCAGGGCCGCCCGCATCCCGGCGAGCATCTCCGCCCGGCCGCTCTGCCGCCGTCCGCCCGCGTGCACGATCTCGCCGTCCTCGGTGAAGGTCGCGGCGAAGCCCTCGATGTCCAGGCTGTCGACCCGCCGCATCTGCGTGGCGTAGAAGGTCTGCACCTCGGCGTACAGGTCACCGGTGACCTGTGGGCGGATCCCGACCGACTGAGACATGGTGAACTCCCCTCACTGCGGCGCCCCTTGCGGCTGCCGGCCATCACCGCCCACCGTGCCGCACCCGGCTTCAGCCGCACTGGAGCACCGGTCGCGGTCCGGGGCTCAGGGCCGGCCGGTGGAGCGCAGCGCCCCCAGCACCTCGGGCAGGTCCTCGGCCCGCGCCACGATCAGCACCTCGCGGTCCGCGTCCCGGCACTCCACGACCTGGGTGGGCGCCCTCCCCCGGCCCTGCGGCAGGGCCTCGTCGGGCCAGCTCTCCCGGACCCGCACGACCTCCAGCGCGGGCACCCGGACCCGCGCCACCCGGCCCGCGGGGTCGGGGGTGGCGGCGAGCAGCCCGGGGCCCACCACCAGACGGTCGAAGCCCTCCTTGCTGTACGGCACGTCACCCCGTACGAAGCCGTGCACGACCCGCTCCTCCGCCGGGGTGCGAGGGCCGACCGCCACGTCCCGGCGCTCCCTCGGCGGCCGCGCCGACGTCCACAGCACGAAGGGCGCGGCCGCCACCGCCGCGCCCGCCAGGAGCCATGCCCCGGCGCGCAGCGCGGCCTCGGGACCGCTCGCCGAGAGCCCGATCGGCAGGCCTCCCACGGCGGCCACCACCGCCGCCACGAGGACGACGCCGACCGGCACCGCCTCCCGCCCCGTCACCCGCCGCCCCAGCCTCCGCCGTCGCCGCCGCAGCCATCCCGCCGTCCACAGCGCGGCGGCCGTGGCCGGCGTGAGCAGCAGCAGGAACACCAGGGGCGGCCGCCAGGCGAGCAGACGCGAACCGGTCACCGTGTCCCGGTCCGCCCCCTGGACCACCTCGACCGCCGAGCCGCGCCAGACGACGATCCCGGCCCGCTCGCCGACGGAGGCGCCGAGACCGCCGCGCAGCCCGGCCATGGTCACCGCACGCACGGACCCGTCGGCGAGGCGGAGCGTGAGCCGGTACGCGCCTCTGCTGCCGCGGCGCAGGCGCTCCACCTCGGCGACCTCGGCCGGCGTCACCGTCCGGCAGTCCTCCGCGGAACGCCCGGCACGGCACACGGGCGCCGCCTCGTACGCCCGCAGGTCACCCCACGGCCGGGGCAGCCAGACCAGCGCGGTCACCAGCACGGCCAGGACGCCCACGACGCCGGCCCGGGCCCATGCCCTGGGCGCCATCTCCTGCGGTCGGTACGCCGGCATCCCGCCCTCGCCCCCTCACCTCTCGGGACCGAGGACGCACCGCCGATCTTCCCCGGTTCCGCGGACCCCGAGGAGGGGGCCGGACCGCCCGCCCCACGGTGGCGAACCACCGGTCCCGGCCGACGGCGAAAAACTGCCGCCCCCGCCGTGTGCACGGCGGGGGCGGCAGCCCGACGGAGGTTGCGGGTCAGTGCATCGGCACGGCCGCGGTCTTCGTCTCGCCCGCCGTCGCGGCGGGCTTGTTGCGCGGCAGGAAGAGGGCGGGGACCAGGCAGGCCGCGATCAGCACCAGGGCGATCAGGAAGGTGCTGCCGAACGCCTCGGCCAGGTCCGTCCTGCCCTGGAGGAGCAGCTCCGGCGGAACCTGGTCGACGGGCACCTTGCCCTGCATGACGGCGCTGTACGCACCGGCCGCCTGGCTGTCGAGCACGTGGTTGGTGAAGATCACCGACATGACGGCGGTACCGATCGAGCCCGCGGTCTGCTGGACGATGTTCATCATCGTCGAGCCCCGCGCGATCTGGTGGTCGGTCAGCGTGCTCAGGGCCGCGGACATGATCGGCATCATCGTGACGCCCATGCCCATGCCCATCACGAACAGCGAGCCCAGCAGCACGCCGTACGAGGTCTCCGCGCCGACCTGGGTGAAGACGGCCATGGCCGCGCCGATCACCACGATGCCGCCCAGGACCAGCTTGCCCGGGCCCATCTTGTCGGTCAGGCGACCGCCGATGGGCATGGTCAGCATCGCGCCCAGGCCCTGCGGCGCCAGCAGCAGACCCGTCTTGAGGGTGCCCTCGGCGCGGACCTGGAGGAAGTAGCTGGGGAACAGCAGCATCGCGCCCATGAACGCGACCGAGAACAGCGTCATGGTGACCACGGCGATGGTCACGTTGCGGTTCTTGAAGAGGCTGAGGTCGATCAGCGCGTCCGCCTTGCGCAGCGCGTGCGCCACGAAGGCCACCACGAGCACCAGACCGATCAGGCCCGGCACCAGGACCTTCGTCGCGGTGACCGTGCCCTCCTCCGGGATGGAGGAGACGCCGTACAGGAACAGGGCGAGACCCGGCGAGAGCAGCAGCATGCCGACGAAGTCGAAGGACGCGGAGGGCTGCGGGTCGTCCTTGGGCAGCACGATCCACGCGCTGACCAGGGCGACCGCGCCGATCGGAACGTTGATCAGGAAGATCCACTGCCAGCTGGCCGCCTCGATCAGCCAGCCGCCGAGGATCGGGCCGCCGATCGGGCCGAGCAGCATGGGCACGCCCAGCACGGCCATGACGCGGCCGACGCGCTCCGGGCCGGCGGCCCGGGTCATGATCGTCATGCCCAGCGGCATCAGCATGCCGCCGCCGAGACCCTGCAGCGCACGGAAGGCGATCAGCGGGCCGATGTCCCAGGCGAGGGTGCACAGCGCCGAACCGCCGACGAAGAGCACGATCGAGGCCAGGTACAGACGCCGGGTGCCGAACCGGTCCGCCGCCCACCCGGTGATCGGGATGACCGCGGCGAGGGCCAGGGTGTAGGCCGTCATCGTCCAGGCGACGGTGGCGTACGTCGCGTCGAACTCCTTCATCAGGGTGGGCAGCGCGACGCTGACCACGGTGACGTCGAGGATCGACATGATGGCGCCCAGGACGACCACGCCGGCGATCTTGAGAACGCCGCTGTCCAGCTTGTCCGCCGCCTGCGGACCGCCTTCGGACCCGGGAGGTGAGCCCGTGTCAGTGCTCATGGAAAGGGTTCCTTCTCTCAGTAGTCACGCGCCGGGGCCCACATCGGCCCGACGGTGTGCACCAGGGCCGCGCGCGTCGGTGAGCGTGCCTGGGGCGGCCGGCGAGGAGCCGGCCCGGCGGTGCGGCGTCCCTCATGACAACCGCCGCCCTGCGACGACCTCCGGCAGGTCCGCGACCTCTGGGTCGTCCGGCTTCGCCACCGGGGGATGATATCGAAATCGGACTTATGCCGGGCACGAATTATGCCCCGGTGCACCGACAGTCCCCACCCGGGGTCACCCGGCCCCCACGAAGCCGCACCGGCCCCACGCGCAGGGGTGCGCGGCCCCGCCCAGGGGGCGGCCTGACCTACCGGCACCCGGGCCTCCCGCCCCGGTCCGCAGCGTCACCCGCACCGTTCTCCCGCGCCGCGCTGACAGAGGGCGCGCCCTGCGTCCACGGGCGTCCCGCACCGCACGCAGCGACAGTTCCGCACCGTCCGCGCCGGAGGCAATCGCCGTATGCCCGGGACCCGCCCCGTCCCAGCCGCCGCGCCTCCTCGCCGCCTTCGCCGCCTCGGGTGACCGGGCAGCCGGGGCAGCCGGGGCAGCCGGGGCAGCCGGGGCAGGGAAGGCCCCCTGGGCGGAAGGTGCGCGCACGTCCCCGCCGGTCCGGGTCCGCGAAGAAAGTGACGGGACGGGGCGCGCCGGCCCACGGGCGGACGCCCACGTCACCTTCCCCTCCCCTCCGCGGCGGCGGACACATCGCGGGCCTCCCTCAGCGCCTCCCCCGCCGACGCGTTCGCCCCGACGGCCAGGCACCCGAGCGCGTGGTCGGTGAGCGAGCGAACCAGGCGCCCGGGACCGGCGTCCGGCCGGACGGCGACCAGGCGGCGCTCCACGGCGACCGCCTCCCCCAGCCCCGCGACCACCACCTCGGCGAACTCCCGCCACCCGCCCGAGGGGTGGACCGACCGGCGGATGCCGCGGCGGCGCAGGAGCGTGCCGAGTCCGGCCAGTTCCGCCGGCCCGAGGGCGGACACGTCTCCCGCCTCCTCGACCGCCCCCGCGATCGCCCGCTCGACGGTCTCGTGCTCCGTCAGGTAGGCCTCCCGGACGCTGAACGCCCACCGACTGAAGTCCGCACCCAGCACCGGCCGAAGGACCATGGGCTCCCGTTCGTCCCCGGCCGGCGCCACCCGGCCCGCGGCCATTCGCTCCTCATCGGCTCCGGACCTGGCGAACATCGCGGCCTGCAGCGCTTGGTGGAACCCGTAGTCATGGACGGAACCCTCAGGCGGAAGCCGGTCGCAGACACCCACCGCCTCGTCCAGTAGCCGCACCGCCTCCGGTGCACGCCCCGCACCGGCGAAGCGGAGCGCGGCTCCCGCCAGCCGGATCGCCAGCGCGGGCAGGCGTCGCGGAGCCCCCTCCGCCGGACGGCGCCCGAGCGCGAGAGCCTCGCGATCCGCCTCCAGACTCTCCTCGGTCCGCCCGGCCAGGCCGAGGTGGAGGGCCAGGTCGTGGAGCGCCCACATGAGGATGCCGGGCCGCGCCCCGTCCTCAGGGCCCTCCGCCGCGCGACACAGGTCGACGACCTCACGCTGCACCGCCACGGCCTCCCCGTACCGCCCCGCCTCGGCCAGCGCATGCGCGCACGCGCCGAGGACGCGGGTGTCCTTCTCGCCGGCCGCCCGGGTGCGGTTGAGCCGCCGCATCAGCCCGGCCGCCTCCGTCCGCGCGGCCAGCGAGCGGTCGTCGGCGTGAGCGGCCGAGTACTGCGACGCGAGCGAGGAGATCAGGTACGTCGCCGCCGCGAGATGCTCCTCCGCTCCTCCCGCGAGGAGATCGCGCCAGATGCCCGCGGCCTCCTCGAAGTACGGGAGCCGCGCGGTGGGCCGCCCGCGGTCGACGTACCACCCGTGGGCCGCCAGACGCCGCGCCAGCAGCGGCAGGCCGGCCCCCGGATCCTCCCGCGCAAGTCGTCGCGCCTCCGCGAGCGACTCCGCGGTGACCGGCTCACTCCTCATCCCGCTCCTCCCCCGCCGCGTGGCGTGATGTCACGGAGATCGACAGCTCCGCGGACCGCGCCCTTGCCCTTGCCCCTGCCCCTGCCCGGCAGGATCCGCCCAGGTGAACACGTCGCCATGCCGGGTGGGCCGGTGCCATACTGGCGCACCTTGGCGTCGGCGGAGCGGACGGGGGCGCGATGGGCCAGGCGGTGACCACAGCCATGCTGCGGGTGACGGACGTGCACAAGTCGTACGGGCGGGGCGTCGGCGCCGTGCACGCGCTGCGGGGTGTCTCCTTCGAGGTCCCGCGGGGTGAACTCGTGGCCCTCAAGGGGCGTTCCGGCTCGGGCAAGACCACGCTGCTCAACATCGTCGGCGGCCTCGACGAGCCGGACGGCGGCAGCGTCGTCGTCGACGGACTGGACCTGCGGGAACAGGGCGAGGACGCGCTGCTCGCCCTGCGCCGGGAACGCATCGGGTTCGTGTTCCAGTCCTTCGGGCTCATCCCCGTGCTCACCGCCGCCGAGAACGTCGGCGTGCCGCTGCGGCTGCGCGGCGCCGACCCGCGGGAGCGGGAGGAGCGCGTCGACCTGCTGCTGTCCCTGGTGGGCCTGACGGACCACGCGGCGCAGCGGCCGGGCGAGTTGTCGGGCGGGCAGCGCCAACGCGTGGCCATCGCCCGCGCTCTGGCGAACAGCCCGTCGATCCTCATCGCCGACGAGCCGACCGGCCAGCTGGACGCGGAAACCGGCCACTCGGTGATGGAACTGCTGCGCGCGGTGGTCCGCAGCGAGGAGATCACCGCGCTCGTGGCCACCCACGACACCACCCTGCTCGACCTCGCCGACCGCGTGCTGGAGCTGCGGGACGGCGAGATCACCGAGCTCGACGCGACCGAAGAGGCGTAGGCCGCTTCACCGGCCCGGTGGCCCGGCCCGGTGGCAGGTGCCCGGACGGAAGGGCCCGGCACACCGCTGAGGCCGTGCCGGGGTGCCCAATTCGGTTGCCCTCCGCACTGCGCGCGGTGTCACCTGTCCGCATGAGCAGAATGGCGCAGGTCATCGTGTTGGCGCGGTACGAGGACGAGGTGATGGAGCCTCTGACGCGGCCGGACGAGTCCCGCACCTGGGGCGGCTGCTTCCAGCAGATCCCCTGGTTCGTCGGGGGCTGGTACATCGAGTTCGAGCGGTGGTTCCGACGCCGCGGCGTGCTCGCGGACCTGGAGTCCCTGCCGTGGAACGAGCCCGCCTGCGTGCAGGTCCTGCTGCACGACGAGGACGACGACCTGTTCGGTCTGTGGATGTTCCGCGACGGCGTCCTCGTCGAGGTGGAGGTCCCCGGGACCCGGCGGGTGCACGTCGCCGCCCCGGTGTCCGACCCGCACCCCGGCTTCCTGGTCCGCACCGGCCTGGGGCGGGGAGAGGACCGGCACTCGCCGGAACACGCGCAGGACCCGCGGTCGTTCTGGTGACCGGACGCGCTCAGACGTCGTCGTCGAGGGCGAGGTCGTCCCAGGCGATGTCACGGAGCCCGGCGTCGGCGTCCTCGCCCGACGGCACGGCCGGGCCGTGCCGGAACCGCGCCACGGTGAGGAAGGAACGCCGCAGGGCGGGGTCGTCGCCGGGAGCGATCACCGGCTGATGTGCCGTCGGCCGGCGTGGGACGATCACCCTCGCCGTTCGTGAGTACCCCACCGGCCTCGACGGTCCCTCCCGCCCGTTCTGCCCTGTCGAGACGCTGCCGTCCGTGGCGTTTTCACCCCGTGGAACCGGCCCCAGGAGGCCGCCCGGGCTAGGCGGGACCGTCCCCGTGGGCGTCGTCGGGGCGGACGGCGATGTGGTCGGGTTCCAGTTCCAGGGCGACGCGGTCGCGCATACCCAGGGCGCGCGTGTACTCGGCGGGCAGCTGGAGGCGGCCGGCCCGGTCGAGCATCGCGTACTCGCGGGCGACCAGGCTCTCCTGCCCGGTGGCGGAGTCGACCTCGCTGCGGCGCAGCACCTCCGTCGAGGTGCGTCCGTCCCGGATGGCCACTGTGCGGCGGACCTCGGAGGCGACGGAGCGGTCGTGCGTGACGATGACGATGGTGGTGCCCAGCGCCTCGTTGGCGGTGCGGAACGCGGCGAACACCTGCTCCGCGGTGTGCGAGTCGAGTTCGCCGGTGGGCTCGTCGGCGAGCAGGATCGCCGGGTCGTTGGCGAGGGCCACCGCGAGGGCGACGCGCTGCTGCTGCCCGCCCGACATCTGCTGCGGCCGGCGGTCGCGGCAGTCGGCGACCTCCAGCAGGTCGAGCAGCTCCATGGCGCGCTCGGCCCGGCGGCGGCGCCGGCCCCCGGCGCCGGCCAGCTGAAGGGGCAGCGCGACGTTCTGCGCGGCGGTGAGGTAGGGCAGGAGGTTGCGTGAGGTCTGCTGCCACACGAAACCGACGGTGTCGCGGCGGTAGGCGAGGCGCTCCTTGGCGCCCATCGTGAGCAGGTCGTGCCCGGCGACGCGGGCGGCGCCGGCGGTGGGCCGGTCCAGGCCGGCGAGGATGTTCATCAGGGTGGACTTGCCGCTGCCGGAGGCGCCCACCAGCGCCATCAACTCCCCCTTGCGCACCAGGAGATCGAGGCCCTGAAGCGCCTGGACCTCCACCCCGTCGGCGGAGAAGATCCGCACCAGCCGGTCGCAGGTGATCAGGGCGTCGTGACCGTAGGCGGCGGCGTCGCGCGCGGCCAGGGCGCGGTCGGCGAGCTCGTGGAAGGTCGGGCTGTCGGTCATCGGCTGCTCCTGGGCGGACGGAGGGACACCGGCCGGTGCCGGGGAGGGCGTGGTCCTGCCGTGGTTCCGGTCATCTACCGGTCTCCCAGCCTGAGTTCGGGTGCCGAGCCGCGCCGGGAGGTCCACCACGCCTGGCCGGCCGGCACACCGACGGCCAGCAGCAGGACGACGAGTGCCGGGACGGTCAGGGAGAGCGGATCGGCGCGCAGCGCGACCGTGTCGACGGCGGACGAGGAGGTCAGCGCGACGGCCGTGAGGTCGATGCCGGGCGCCGTCAGGCGGATGCCGGCCCAGCCGGCGAGCACGCCGCCCACCGCGGCCGGCAGGGCCTGCGGGAGGGCGGTGAGCACGAGCAGCCGGCGGCCCTGCGCCCGGGTCATGCCCATGGTGCGCAACCGGGCGAGCAGGGCACGGTGTTCGGGCGCGGTGCGCAGCACGGTCAGCAGCAGGGCGAGGACCGCGTAGCCGGCGCCCGCGAGGACGGCGGCCGCGTAGAGGCGTTCCGCGCCGGACTGCAACGGTGAGCCGACGTTCCGCGCGTGTTCCTCGGCGCGCAGCCGGACGGTCGTCTCCGAGTCCTCGGCTCCCGCGGTGCCCTCGGCGTCCGAGGCGCCCTCGGCGTCCGAGGCGCCCGCCGCGTCCCGCGCCGCCGCGCGGAGCGCCTTGCCGTCCAGGCCCTCGCCGGTCAGCAGCAGGGTGGTCGCCCGGGCCGCGTCGCCGGGGAGACCGGCCCGGTCCACGACCAGGAACTCGTCGCCGATGACGGCCGGTGTACGGTCCCGGACCGTGACGATCCGTACGGTGACGGTGCTGCCGTCCGGCAGCCGGACGGGGGCCGGTGCGGTGCCGTACCGCTCGGCCAGGCCCGGTGAGGCCAGCGCGGGCAGCGGCCGGTCGTCACCGGAGTCCGCGTCGCCCGCGGTGCCGGTGGCCGCCGCGCGCAGGTCGGCGGCGTCGAACGGGCCGAGGCCCGTCCGCCGCGACAGGTCCGCGTAGGCGTCGGGGTCGACCCCGGCCAGCGGCACCGGCTCGGTGTCCTGCAACGGCCGGGCCTCGTAGGCGACGCCCGCCTCCACGGCGTCGCGGACGCCGGGCAGCCGGCGGACGCGGTCGGCCAGGCCACGCGGCAGGACGCCGGAGGCGCTCTCCACCCGGGCGTCGGCGCCGACGGCGAGGAGCGAGGCCTGGTCGCGGGCCGCCGTCACCCCCGCCAGGACCGAACCGCCGAACGCGGCCGTCGTCAGGGCGACGATCAGGGCGAGCAGCGGCAGTACGGCGAGGCCGGAGGCGCGGGCCGCGTGGGCCAGCGACAGCGGGACCACCGGTCCGCGCGCCCGGGCGGTCGCCCGGCTCAGCGCACGCAGCGGCAGCGGGTGCAGGCGCACCAGCAGCAGGGCCGTGACCACGCCGGTCAGGACGGGGGCGGCGGCCACCAGTCCGGTGCTGCCGGACCCCTGACGGCGCAACGCGAGGACCGCGGCCACCGCGATGACCAGGACGGTCAGCTCGGCCACCGTGCGGCGCCGGGACGGCCGTGCGGTGGCGTGGTCCTCCCGGACCTCGTGCAGACGGACCGTGCGGTGGGCCGCCGCCGCGCGCAGCGGCAGCGCGAGGCAGGCGAGCAGGGTGACGGCGACGGCCGCGGCAACGGCGGACGCTGTGCGGGCGCCGGGCAGCAGGAACAGCGCGGCGGCGAGTCCGAGCCCGCCGGCCGGCACGGCGACCACCGCCGTCTCCGCCAGCAGCCGCAGGGCGAGGCGGGGCAGCGAGGCGCCGCGGGCCCGCAGCAGGGCCAGTTCGGCGCGGCGGCGCTCGGCGGTCACCGCGCCGGCCATGGCGAGGACGATCACCGCGAGGGCGCCGGCGCCGACGGCGGCGAGGAGCAGCAGCGGCAGGACGCCCGCGCGCAGCCGGGCGTGGCCGGCCAGGACCTCGTCCAGGCCGGTCTGGGTCTCCATGTTCTGGTCGACGGCCGTCCGCAGGTGCTGCGCCCCGGGGCCCGCCTCCAGGGCGGCGACGGCGGACGACAGCCGGTCCAGGTCGTGGGCGCGCAGGGCGTCGAGCTCGGGGGCCAGGTGCCAGTAGCGGGTGAGCTCGTCCTCGGTCCTGACGCCGAGGAGGGCCGGTCCGGCGTCGGGGGCGAGGAGCAGGCCGCCGAGCCAGTAGTGGTCCACCGGGATGCTGCCGGGCACCTGGCTGAGCGCGGGGGCGCGCAACACCGGCAGCGTCGACCAGTAGGCGCCCTCGGGCGAACGCGGGACGACGATGCCGCTGATCCGCACGGCGAGCGGTGTCCCCTCCACCTCGGGCAGGTGGATCACCGAGCCCACCTCGATGCGCAGCGCGCGGGCGGTGTCCTCGGTGACGACGGCCTCGACCCGCTCGGTCGCCGCGGTCACCGGGCCGTCGGTGCGGGGCATCCGGCCCTCGGTGACCCGGGCGTGGGAGTCCAGGTCCTGCTGGACGGCGACGACCATCTCGGCGGGGACGTCGGAGGGCCGGGGAAGCCACTCGTCGAGCGGCACGACGGTCGAGCGCACGCCGTACGTCGACTGCTCCCGGTCGGGCACGAGCGGCGTCCGGGCGGCGCCGAGGACCTCGGCCTGCGCCGCGGCCAGCGCGTCGGGGCGCAGCGCGGCCTCCGCCTCCTCCAAGCTGGTCCACCCGGCGGGCGGGGCGGTCACCCGCACGGTCGTCAGGTCCGGAAGCGCCTCCTCGACCGCCCGGCGCAGCCCGGCGTCCCCGTACCGGTCGACGGCGCGCGGGTAGGCGGCGGCCAGCGCGACGGTCACGGCCACCAGCAGCGCGAGGGCCAGGGAGGTGCCGGCGAAGGCCCGCAGCCGGGTCCGCAGTCCGGCCGACGCGGACGGCCGCGCCGCCCTCGCCTTCCGCGCCGCCGACCCCGTCCTACGCCCAACCGCGGCCTCGCCGTCGGACCGTGCGGGCTCGCGGTCGGACCGCCCCGCCTCGCCGTCGGACCGTGCGGGCTCGCGGTCGGACCGCCCCGCCTCGCCGTCGGACCGTGCGGGCTCGTGGGCGGGGCGCGCCGGGTCGTGCCCGGACGTCTCCGGCCCGCGCTCGGGCTGCGTGGTCACTGCGTCACCTCGTCCCTGAGGGTCACCACGGGTCTGGCCCGCCGGAGTGCGAGGGCCGCGGTCACCAGGGCGGGACCCGCGGCGATGGCCGCCAGCAGGACGGCGAGGGGGGCGAGCGGCAGTTCGACCAGCACCGGCGGGAGCGGCCGTGCGGCCTCGCCGGTGAGGACGACCAGGGGCACGAGGACATGGGTGAGCACCACGCCCAGGGCGGTGCCGACGGCCAGCGCCAGGCTCACCAGGACGCCGTGCTCGACGGCGATCAGCCGGGCCAGGCGGCGCTGCGGGGTGCCGAGGGCGCGCAGCACGGCGAACTCGCCGTCCCGGGCCCGCATCGCCCCGGCGGCGCTCACCGCGAAGCCGAGCGAGACGAAGAGGACCGTCACCGCGGCCGCCGCGAGCAGCGCCGCCTCGGGGGCCGCCCCGAACGGGTCGTCCCGCAGCCCGGCCGCCGTCTCGTCGCGGACCACCACCTGTTCGGCGTCGACGCCGGGCAGGTCCCGCGCGGCCTTGGCCGTGGCCGCGGGGTCGCTGGTGCCCAGCCACCACTCGCCGGGTCGCAGCCCCTCCCCGGCACGGGCGCGCAGCACCCGGTCGACGGCCCGGAGGTCGACCAGCAGGGCTCCGCCGTCCTCGGCGGTGGCCTGTGTGGTGGGCAGGGCGGTCGCGGTGCGGACGATCCGGACGGGCACCGGACGGCCGTCGAACCGCACCTCCGTGCGCTGCCCGACACGGGCGCCGGCCGCGGTGAGGAAGCGCTCGGTGGCCACCGCCACCACCTCGGGGGCAGCGGGCTGGGCGACCTCCAGCCGGAACGCCGGGGCGGCGACGGGCGGGCTGTCGGGCAGCAGGAACCCGGTGCTGTAGGTCATGGCGACGGGAGCCGTCGACGTGACGCGGGGGCGGGTCGGCAGGGAGGTGTCCTCGGGCGCGGTGGCGGCCGAGTCGGTCTCCACCGCGGTCGTCCACCGGGTCGGCAGGGACAGTTCCCGGGTGCCGCCGTCGGCCTCCCGGGCGGTGAGCGCGCCCAGGACCAGGCGGTGCCGGTGGGCGCGGCCGGCCGGCTGCGGCGTCTGCACCTGTATCCCGGTCAGCGCCAACGGGCCGCGGGCGCCGTCCAGTTCGGGGGTGAGCCGGTGGGGGCGGCCGTCGCCGGCGAGGTGGCCGGAGGGTATCTCGTGGGAGGTGCCGTACCGGTCGCGCAGGGTCAGCGTGACGTCCGCGCCCTCCCCCGGCCGTGAGCTGTGCAGGGTGGCGGTCAGCGTGAGCCCCCGGGCGCCCGCCGGCACCTCGACGCCCGTGGGCGTCCCGCGCGGCGCGAGGCCGGCGGTGAGCGGGCCGTCGGTGAGGTCGTGCCGCGCGAGCACCGCCCGGTCCGCCTGCCGGGTGTCCAGCGCGAGGACGGTGGCGTGGCGGCTGCCCGGGAGCAGCACCGTGCGGCGGACGGCGGGGACGACGGCGTCGACGTCCGGGAGCCCGGCGAAGACGTCGCCGCGGCCCGCGCCGCCGCCTCCGGGGTCCAGGACGCGCACGTCGGCGCCGGCCCGGAAGTCGGCCTGGTCGTCCTGGGACCGCTGCCAGGACGCGCCCTGCCCGATCGCCGTCACGCCCAGCGCCACCGAGATGACCACGAGCAGCACCGGGCCGGCGTTCCTCGCCGGCCGGCGGCTGAACTGCCAGCCGACCATGGCCGCGGTCAGTCCCCGCCCCCGGACCAGGAAGCGCTCGGCGAGCCGCGCCAGCAGGGGCAGCAGCCGCAGCACCAGGACCGTGCCGGCGAGCAGCAGCAGCGCGGGCGCCACCACCAGCAGCGGGTCGACGCCGAGGACTCCCTCACGGTCGGCGGTGACGGCGCCGGAGCGCCGTCCGCCGAGCATCCACAGGGCGATCCCGGCCACCGCGAGCAGTCCGACGTCCGCCCCGGCGCGCAGCGGGGCGGGCAGCGCCCCCGACCGCGTCTCGGCGAGGCCGGTGTCCGGCGCCCGCAGCGCCGGGACGGCGACCGCCAGCGCGCACAGCGCGGCCACGGCCGCGGAGACCGCCCACACCTCGGGCCGTCCGCCGGCCGGCACGTCGATGCGCACGCCGGTGCGTCCCAGCGCGCCCTGGCCCGACAGCAGCCGGGTGAGCGGCCCGGACAGCAGGGGCGCCAGGACCACCGCCGGCAGGGAGATCAGCAGGGCCTCCAGCACGGCCAGGCCGGCCGCCCGCCCGCGGGTGGCGCCGCGTGCCCGCAGCAGCCGGGTCTCGGCCGTGCGCTCGGAGTCGAGCAGCCGTGCCATCAGCAGCAGGGCGCAGGCCGCGAGCAGGGCCAGCTGGACTGCGACGATCAGCACGCTGGAGCGGGTGACGAGCAGCGAGCGTTCGACGCGGTCGAGGACGTCGGGCAGTCCGGTGGCCGCGACGGTGGTGCCGCTGAGTTCGGGCCGCTCGCGCAGCTTGGCGCTCTCCGTGCGGGCCGCCTCGCGCAGCGCGTCGATCCGTCCGGTCGTCAGGGACGCGTAGTCGGCGGACGCCAGCCAGCCCGACTCCCCCGCGCTCACCCGGCCGGACGCCGTCACACCGCCGGTGGTGAGCAGGGGGCCGTAGGTGGTGAACCCGGCCGCCTTCACGCCGCGGCCGCCCAGTTCGTCGAGCTGCCAGTAGGGCGCGCCGGCGTCCTTGGGCCGGTACAGGCCGGTGATCAGCACCCGCACCGCCGGGCCGCCCAGCCGGTCGGCGACGGTCAGGCGGTCGCCGGGCTCGATCCCGAGCCGCCGGGCGGCGCTCTGCGGCAGCGCCGCCTCGACGGGGCCGCCCGCTCCCTCCCCGCGCGGGAGCCGGCCGGCGACGGTCCGCACCTGTGTGGGGTCGACGGCGGCGAAGTGGACGAGGTCGGGGTTCCCCTCCCGCTCGGAGGCCGGGCGCAAGGAGAGCGGCAGGGCGTAGGGGCCGGAACGCCGGAGGGTGGCGACCCGCACGGGCAGCCCGTCGAAGACCTCGCGGGCCCCCGCCCGCACGGCCTTGTCCGCCGCCTCGCGGTCGCCGGCCGGGACGTCGGCCTTGACGACCAGGGCGGTCTCGGCCGCGGTCCGCTGCCCGGCGAGCGAGCGCCGCAGCGCGGCGTCGCCCACGGCGCCCGAGTAGGCGGTGAGCGCGGCCAGCACGGCCGTGGTCAGCGTGACGGTCAGCAGCGCGGCGCCCAGAAGTGCTCGATACCCCCGGGCCCGCAGCACGACGAACCGCAACATGCCCGGCGGCACGCCTCGTTCCCCCACCGAATCCCCCGATCCCACCCCTGCGGACCGGAACACTTGCGGTGTCTGAGCCGTGCGGGTGCAGGACGGCATTGTAGGACCGAGTTCGATCACCTGGTGACCGGAAGGTGGCTGATTCTGCCGGACGCGGGAATCGTTACCTGGCCGGACGGGCTCCGGCCGCTGCCGCCTGCGCCCCTCCCGGCGCTCCGGCCACTCCGGCCACTTAACTCGCCTTTACTTACGCCTATTTGACATGTAGTCCCGACATGGGGGCAGGCGCATGACACGACAGAAGCGAGCCGACCTCAACGGGAGTGAGCAATGACGAGTTACGGCAACCCCTCGGCCGCGTCCTCCGGATCGCGCACCAACGGCCTGGCGATCGCGAGCCTGTGCTGCGGCATCGTCGGCCTGTTCATCATGAACATCATCCTGGGCCCGCTGGCCATCGTCCTCGGCGTCGTGGCCCGGCGGCAGGTGGGAGCGAAGAACGGCGCCGGTCTGGCCAAGGCGGGCATCATCCTGGGCGTCGTCGACGTGGTCCTGTGGCTCGTGCTGCTGCTCGTGGCCGCCAACAGCGGCGGCTTCAGCTGGTACGTGGGCGGCTGACACACCCGACGCGCGCAGCCCCGCACGACGAAGGGACGCACCCGGCCCACGACCGGGTGCGTCCCTTCGTCGTGCGGGCTCAGGTCAGGCAGCGGGCGGACGCGAGGGCCGTCTCGACCTCCCGCAGCACGCGGTCCGCGTCCTCCGGGTTGTTCACCACGTCCGTGCGGTCCATGTCGATGACCAGGACCTCGCTGGCCGAGTAGTGCTTGTGGACCCAGTCGTCGTAGCCGGCCCACAGGGTGCGGTAGTACTCGACGAGGCTCTCGTCCTGCTCGAAGTCGCGGCCGCGCATCCCGATCCGGGACAGCACCGTCGGGAAGGACGCCTTGAGGTACACCATGAGGTCGGGCGCCTTGCGGTACGGCAGGCCGTCGATCTCGCGCATCATCTCGTCGAGCAGGCCCTCGTAGACCCGCATCTCGAGGGAGCTGATCCGGCCCAGCTCGTGGTTGACCTTGGCGAAGTACCAGTCCTCGTAGATGGAGCGGTCGAGGACGTTGTCGCCCTGCCGGTAGGCCTCCTTGATCGAGGCGAACCGGGTCTGCAGGAAGTAGAGCTGGAGCAGGAAGGGGTAGCGCCTCGCCTGGATCTCCTCGGGGCTCGCCGTGTAGAAGAGCGGAAGGATCGGGTTGTCCTCCACGCTCTCGTAGAAGACCTGGCTCCCCAGCCCCTTGGCCAGCAGCTCGGCGACGCTCGTCTTGCCGGTGCCGATCATGCCTCCGACGCAGATCACTGGCATACCTCACTTCTCCCTGGGGATCTTCCGTTCGCGGATGGGTGGGCTGGGCGTCCCACACCACTCAGGCACGTGTCGGCGGACACTCGATTCCCCGAGATTCGCATGATCGGCGTCATGTGGTCCCCGCCCGGACCCAGGTTCCGGCGCAGGCCACGCTCCTCGTCCGGTCGGACCGACCGTTCCGCGGACGCCGCGTGCGGCAACGCGTGACCGCCCCGCGGCCGCTTGAATAATAAGTGAAGAATCCACGGCCGCCAGCCACGGTGCCGACGCCCGCCCGCGCCGGTGTCCCGCCCCGGTGTTCCGCCCCGCGCGGGGCGTCACCACTCGTGACAGCGGGTGCCCGCCAAGGCCCGCGGACGGTGGGCACTGCACGAGCCCGGCGCGGGGCGACCCCGGGCGGGCAGCGCGGAAACCCTGCCCGGCGGTGGCCGGCGCAGGGTTTCCGGACGCGTCCGTCAGCTGTCGAAGTCGACGGTCAGGGTGTCCGAGCAGGGGAAGGTCTGGCAGGTCAGCACGTAGCCCGCCTCGACCTCCGCCGCCTCCAGCGCGTAGTTGCGCCGCATGTCCGCCTCCCCGTCGCCGACCAGCGCCCGGCACGTGCCGCAGACGCCGCCCTTGCAGGCGAAGGGCAGGTCGGGGCGGATCCTGGAGGCCCCGTCGAGGAGGGTCTCCTCGCGGGAGAGCGCGGAGGTGGTGGAACGGCCGTCCAGGACGACGGTGACCTCGCTGACCGGACCGTCGGGCCCCCGTTCCTCCCGGCGCACCGGTGCGAGCGGCTCGTCGCCGGCGAAGAACAGCTCCTGGTGGACCCGTTCGTCGGGCACGCCCAGGTCGGCGAGGACCTTCTGGGCGTCGAGGACCATGCCGTGCGGGCCGCACAGCCACCAGTGGTCCGCCTCCTCCACGTCGACCAGGCCGTCGACGAGGGCCGCGAAGCGCTCCGCGTCCAGCCGCCCGGACAGCAGCTCCGCCTCGCGGGGTTCACGGGACAGCACGTGCGCGAGCTGGAAGCGGCCCGGGTGGAGGTCCTTGAGGTCGGCCAGCTCGTCGGCGAACATCACCGAGTCGGTGCGGCGGTTGCCGTAGAAGAGCGTGACGCGGGAGCGGAGGTCGGTGGCGAGGACCGACTCCGCTATGGACAGCATCGGGGTGACGCCGGACCCGGCCGCGACCAGCACGTGGTGGCCGGGGGCGGACAGGTCGGGGGTGAAGACGCCGGTGGGGGCCATCACCTCGACGACGTCGCCGGGCCGCACCTCGTGCACCAGCCAGGAGGAGAAGAGCCCGCCGGGCACCACCCGCACGCCTATCCGGGGCAGGGCGCCGGCCGCCGAGCAGATGGAGTACGAGCGCCGCTCGTCCCGTCCGTCGACCTGGCGGCGCAGGGTGAGCGACTGGCCGGGCGCGAAGGCGAACTCCTCCGCCAGCTCCTCGGGGACGTCGAAGCTCACCGCGGCCGCGTCCTCGCACAACCGCTGGACGGCGGACACCCGCAGGGGGTGGAAGGCCGGGCGGCGACGCACGCGCCGTCCGGCAGCGGGGGCCTCGTCGGCGGGGGCCAACTGGTCGGCCATCAGATCTCCTTGACGTACTCGAACGGCTCGCGGCAGGCGAGGCAGCGCCACAGCGCCTTACAGGACGTGGCGCCGAACCGGGAGGTCTCCTCGGTGTCCGCCGAGCCGCAGCGCGGGCAGGACACCCGGCGCCGCGTCGGCGTCAGCGTGAGCGGGACCGGCCCGGACGCGTGGCGCGGCGCGGGGCCGGGCGGGGCGATGCCGTGCTCGGAGAGCTTGCGCCGGCCCTCGGGGGTGATCCAGTCCGTGGTCCACGGCGGGTCGAGCACCGTGCGGACCTCGACCCGCGGGAAGCCGGCGTCCCTCAGCCGCGCGGCCACTCCGGCCCGCATCTCGGCCATCGCGGGGCAGCCGGAGTAGGTGGGGGTGAGGCTCGCGACGACCGTGCCGTCCTCGCCGACCTCGACCTCGCGCAGCACTCCGAGGTCCGCCAGGGTCAGCATGGGCAGTTCCGGGTCGGGCACCTGCTCGGCGACGTGCCGGGCGCGGCGCGCGTCCCCGAGGACGGTCACCATGTCGCCTCCGGGTGGGCGCGCGCCACCGACTGCAGTTCCTCGAGCAGCGGGGCCAGGTGTTCGGTGTGACGGCCCAGGCGGCCCGCTCCCCCGTCGCCGGGCACCGCCTCGGGCACGGCGAGACCGGCCGCGTCGGCGACCTGCCCGAGGACGGCGAGGACCTCCTCGCGGGCGTCGTGGGCGTCGAACAGCTCGCCCAGGTACGCGCCCACCTGCTGGAGACCGGCGCGCATCCGGCGGTGCGACTCCTCGGTGCCGTCACCGAGCCGGACGACCCACTCGGCCGCGTACTGACGGTGGTACGTCAGCTCCTTCACGCCCTTGGCGGCGACGGCGCGCAGCACCGGGTCGGGCGAGGCGGTGAGGCCCTGGAGGTGGGCCAGCCGCCAGCTGGACAGCACCAGCAGCCGGGCCGTGCTGAACGCGAAGTCCCCGTTGGGGAGCTCGGCCAGGGTCACGTTGCGGAAGTCGGCGGCGTCGCGGAAGTAGGCGTAGGCGTCCTCACCGCGGCCGGTGCCGTCCACCTGGCCGGCCCGCGCGTAGAGCAGACGGGCCTGCCCGAGCAGGTCGAGGCCGATGTTGGCGAGCGCCACCTCCTCCTCCAGTTCGGGGGCACGGGTGGTCCACTCCGCCAGCCGCTGCGCGCTGACCAGCGCGTCGTCGCCCAGGGCCAGGCACAGCGCGGCGAGCTCCGCCCCGTCGACGCCCGCCGGGACGGCGGTGTCCACGCCGTGCAGCGGGTCCTCGAAGCCGGTGCCGTAGGCCCACCGGGTGTCGTCCTCGTGCTCCTCGGCGAGGGCCGTGTAGACGTGGTCGTCACTCATGCCCTGCTCCTAGATGTGGGGGACGTCGTCGGGGATGTCGTAGAAGGTGGGGTGGCGGTACACCTTGTCCGCGCTGGGCGCGAAGAACGGGTCCTTCTCGTCACGGGTGGAGGCGGATATGTGCTCGCTGCGCACCACCCAGATCGACACGCCCTCGTTGCGCCGGGTGTAGAGGTCCCGGGCGTGGGTGAGCGCCATCCGGTCGTCGGCCGCGTGCAGCGATCCGACGTGGACGTGGTTCAGCCCGCGCTTGCCCCGCACGAACACCTCGTACAACGGCCAGTCGCGCTTCTCGCCGGTCATGCCGCCACTCCCTTTTCCGCGCCGCTCCCGGCGCGTTCCGCCTGCTTGGCCGCGTACGCGACAGCCGCCTCCCGCACCCAGGCCCCTTCCTCGTGCGCGGCGCGCCGCCGCTCGACCCGCTCGGCGTTGCACGGGCCGTCGCCCTTGATGACCCGCATCAGCTCGGACCAGTCGGGGGTGCCGAAGTCGTGACGGCCGCGCTCCTCGTTCCAGCGCAGCTCCGGGTCGGGCAGGGTGACGCCGAGCTTCTCTGCCTGCGGGACGGTCATGTCGACGAACCGCTGCCGCAGTTCGTCGTTGCTGTGCCGCTTGATCTTCCACGCCATCGACTGCGCGGAGTTGGGCGAGTTGTCGTCCGGCGGGCCGAACATCATCAGGGACGGCCACCACCAGCGGTTCACCGCGTCCTGCACCATCTCGCGCTGCGCCTCGGTGCCGCGCATCATCGTCATCAGCATCTCGTAGCCCTGCCGCTGGTGGAAGGACTCCTCCTTGCAGATCCGCACCATCGCGCGCGCGTACGGCCCGTAGGAGCTGCGGCACAGCGGGACCTGGTTGCAGATCGCGGCGCCGTCCACGAACCAGCCGATCACGCCGACGTCGGCGAACGACAGGGTCGGGTAGTTGAAGATCGACGAGTACTTCTGCCGGCCCTCGATCAGCCGCTCGGTCAGGTCGGCGCGGTCGACTCCCAGCGTCTCCGCCGCCGAGTAGAGGTACAGGCCGTGGCCTGCCTCGTCCTGCACCTTGGCGAACAGGATCGCCTTGCGCCGCAGGGACGGCGCCCGGGTGATCCACTCGCCCTCCGGCTGCATGCCGATGATCTCCGAGTGGGCGTGCTGCGCCACCTGGCGGATCAGCGTCCTGCGGTAGCCCTCGGGCATCCAGTCGCGCGGCTCGATCCGCTGGTCGCGCGCGATCGTCGCGTCGAACCGCTCCTGCAGCTCCGTCTCCGTCTCCGCCTCGGAAGCACCGATCACGGCCGACGAGGCGGCCTGTTGTGCCGTCATCCCTGTGTCACCTCTTCCTGCCAACCCCAACCGACCGTTCGTTCGGTCGATGTTATGCCGAGCCTCTTCCGTTCGGCAAGTGCCCGGGAGCGGTCAGTTCCCGCGGCGACCGGAGTCCGCCGCGCCGGGCTTCGGCACCCGTACCGCCGTCACTGCCACGTGTAGAACCCCTGTCCGCTCTTGCGGCCGAGTTCGCCCCGGGCGACCTTCTCGCGCAGCAGGGCCGGCGGGGCGAACCGCTCGCCGAGGGTGCGGTGCAGGTGCTCCGCGATGGCCAGGCGCACGTCCAGCCCGACCAGGTCGGTCAGGCGCAGCGGCCCCATGGGGTGTTTGTAGCCCAGGTGCATGGCGTCGTCGATGGCCTCGGGAGCCGCCACTCCCTCCTCGACCATGCGGATGGCCTCCAGGCCGAGCGCGACGCCCAGGCGGCTGCTGGCGAAGCCGGGCGAGTCCTTGACGACGACGTCCTTCTTGCCGAGGCAGCGGGTCCACTCCAGGGCCGCTTCGACCGTGGCGGGGTCGGTGCCGGGGGCCACCACGATCTCCACCAGGTCCGAGGCGGGCACCGGGTTGAAGAAGTGCATGCCCAGGAAGCGGCCGGGCCGGGTGAGGGCGGCGGCCAGTTCGGTGACCGACAGCGAGCTGGTGTTGCTGGCCAGCACGGTCCTCGCGTCCACCGCGCGTTCGGCGGCGGCGAGGACGCGTGCCTTGAGCGCGGGGTCCTCGGGCACGGCCTCGACGACCAGGTCGGCCCCGGCGGGCAGCGCGTCCACCGATTCCACGACGGACACACGGGTGAGGACCGCCTCGGCCGGGTCGGAGAGCCGGCCACGCTCGGCGGCCCGCGCCAGGCCCGTGGCCACCCGGTCCAGGGCGGCGGCCGCGGCCGCGGCGCCGCTCTCGACGACCGTGACGGCCGACCCGGCGGTCGCGTAGGACTGGGCGATGCCGGCGCCCATGCGGCCGCCGCCGATCACCCCGACGACGGCCGGTGCGGGTGCTGTGGCGGTCATGCGCGGCTCCCCTTCTTCTCCAGGAAGCGGGTCATGCGGTCCTTCTTGTCCGCGCCCTCGAAGAGCACGGCCTGGGCGAGGTCGTCGGCGACCGGGTGCGCGCCGGGCGAGTCGACGACGAGCTTGGTCAGGCGCAGGGCGGTCGCGGACGACCGGGCCATGCGGTCGAGCAGCGCGTGCGCCGCGGCCGGCAGCTCCTCGGCCGGGACGACGTCGATGACGAGCCCGGCGGCCAGGGCGGCCCGCGCGTCGAGGTTGCGTCCGGCGAGCAGCACCTGCTTGGCGACCGACTCGCCGACCAGCTCGGGCAGCCGCCAGCAGGCGCCGGCCGCGGCGAGGATGCCGAGTCCGGGCTCGGGGTTGCCGAAGACCGCGTCGGGCCCGGCGATCCTCAGGTCGCAGGCGTAGGCGAGTTCGGCGCCGCCGCCCAGGGCCCAGCCGTCGACGGCGGCGAGGGTCGGCATGGGCAGGCGGCGCACCCGCTCGAACAGGCGGCTGTTGATGCCCTGCAGCGCCTCGTCACGGCCCCGCTCCAGCAGTTCGGCGATGTCGGCGCCGCCGGCGAAGACCCGGCCGTGGCCGGTGAGCAGCAACAGCCTCGGCCGGCGTTCCAGCCCGGCGCAGACCTGGTGCAGCTCGTCGATCATCTGCCCGCTGATCGCGTTGCGGGCGTCGGGCCGGTGCAGGGTGACGACGACCCGGTCCTCGCGCTCCTCGACCAGCAGGGTCTCGTACGTGTTCGCGTCCATGGCGCTCACACCCTCTCCACCAGCATCGCGACGCCCTGGCCCACGCCGACGCACAGGGTCGCCAGGCCCCTGCGGGCGTCCTCCCGCTCCAGCCGGCCCAGCAGGGTCAGCAGGATGCGGGCGCCGGAGCAGCCGAGCGGGTGCCCCAGCGCGATGGCCCCGCCGTCGGCGTTGACCTTGTCCTCGTCCAGCTTCAGCCGCCGCGTCACGGCCAGGGCCTGGGCGGCGAACGCCTCGTTCAGCTCGACGGCGTCGAGGTCCGCGGTCCCCCAGCCGGCCCGGGCGAGGGCCTTCTCGGTGGCGGGGACGGGCCCGAGCCCCATGAGGTGGGGCTGGACCCCGGCCGAGGCGGAGGTGACGATCCGCGCCCGCGGGGTGAGGCCGTGGCGCTCCACGGCCGTCCCGCTCGCCACGACGAGGGCGGCGGCGCCGTCGGACAGCGGCGAGGAGGAACCGGCGGTGACGACGCCGCCCTCACGGAAGATCGGGCGCAGCGTGCCGAGCTTCTCCAGGGTGGTGGAGGGGCGCGGGCCCTCGTCCCGGGTGACCTCGCCGTCCTTCACGGGGACGGGCACGATCTCGCGGTCGAAGCGGCCGGCCTCCTGGGCGGCGACCGCCCGCCGGTGGCTGCGCAGCGCGAAGGCGTCGCAGTCGGCGCGGGTGATGCCGTCGAGCGCGGCCACCTCCTCGGCGGTCTCCCCCATCGACAGGGTGTGCTTGACCCTCTCCGGTCCGGCGCCCGCGGGCACGGCGCGGTCGGCGGCGGTGAAGCGGGGGTTGGTGAACCGCCAGCCCAGCGAGGTGTCGTGCACCTCGCCCGGCTTGGCCCAGGGGGTCCCGGGCTTCTGCATCACCCAGGGGGCGCGGGTCATGGACTCGACGCCGCCGGCCACGACCAGGTCGGCCTCGCCGGAGCGGATCGCCTGGGCGGCCGACGCCACCGCGGTCAGGCCCGAGGCGCAGAGCCGGTTGACGGTGTAGCCGGGCACGGTGTGGGGCAGCCCCGCCAGCAGGACGGCCATGCGGGCCACGTCGCGGTTGTCCTCGCCGGCCTGGTTGGCCGCGCCGAGGATCACCTCGTCCACGGCCTCGGCCGGGACGCCGGCGCGGCGCACGGCCTCGCCGACGACCAGGGCGGCCAGGTCGTCGGGGCGCACGAAGGCCAGGGCGCCGCCGTAGCGGCCCTGCGGGGTGCGCGCCCCGTCCACCAGATAGACGTCCTCGGGCATCAGGCGTTCTCCTCGGCAGCGACGGCGACGGGACGGCGGGACTGCAGGACGGCGAAGCGGCCGGTGACGAAGGCCGCGTCGGAGAGGGTGGCGCCGGCCGCGGGGTTGGCGGCGCTGCCGTGGAAGTCGCTGAAGGCGGAGGACTGGTTGACGAAGACCTGGCCGGTGAGGTTCTCGGAGAGGTGGACGCCCGCGTCCAGGGCGGCCTCCTCGGCGGCGGCCAGCACCTCCTCGTCGGTGGAGTGGACGGCGGCGGTCAGCGCGCCGTGGGCGCGCACCGTCTCGCGCAGCATCTGGAGGCTGTGCCGGGTCGAGTCGGTGCCGATCACGAAGGACACCGGCCCGAACCACTCGCGGGTGAACACCTCCCGGTCGCTCTCCGCGTCCAGGCGCGCCACCAGCGGCGTCCGCACGTCGGCCCGGGGGTACTCGGGGTGCTCGACGGGCGTCGAGGGGCGCACCGTGCGGCCGACCTCGGCGGCCTCCTTCAGCCGGCCGCGCACGCCGTCGTTGACGATCGCGCCGAGCGTGCCCGCCGCGCGGGCCGGGTCGCCGAGCAGCTTGTCCAGGGCGGCGGCGAGGTCGGCGGCGAACTCGTCGGCCGTGCGCGGGCCCTGGTCGGTGGTGATGCCCTCACGCGGGATCAGCAGGTTCTGCGGGGTGGTGCACATCTGCCCGCTGTACAGCGACAGCGAGAAGGCGAGGTTGCCGAGCAGACCGCGGTAGTCGTCGGTGGAGTCCAGCACGACGGTGTTGAGGCCGGCCTTCTCGGTGTACACGGCGGCCTGCCGGGCGTTCTCCTCCAGCCAGTCGCCGAACTCGGTGGAGCCGGTGAAGTCGACGATCCGCACGTCCGGGTGCAGGGCGAGGGTGGCGGCGTCGCGGCCGCCGGGGGCCTCGGTGACCAGCAGGACGAGGTCGGGATCGAAGCCCGCCTCGGCCAGCGTCTCACGGGCGACCCGCACGGTGAGCGCCAGCGGCAGCACGGCGCCCGGGTGCGGCTTGACCAGCACCGGGTTGCCGGTGACCAGCGAGGCGAACAGGCCGGGGTAGCCGTTCCAGGTGGGGAAGGTGTTGCAGGCGACGAGCAGGGAGACGCCCCGCCCGACGGGGGTGAACTTCTTGTCCATCACCAGGGCGCCGCCCTTGCGCTGCGGCTTGCTCCAGCGGGCCGCGGCCGGCTGTGCCTTCTGCGCCGCCCACGCGTAGGCCACGGCCTCCAGGCCGCGGTCCTGGGCGTGCGGGCCACCGGCCTGGAAGGCCATGACGAAGGCCTGGCCGGTGGTGTGCTGGACGGCGTGGGCGATCTCGAAGCTCGCCGCGTTCAGGCGGGCGAGGATCTCCGCCGCGACCCCGGCGCGCGTGTCCGGGCCGGCCGCGCGCCATGCTCCGACCGCCTTCCTGGCGGCGGCCACGGCCGCGTCGGGCGTCAGGCGCGGGTAGCTGATCCCCAGCGGAAAGCCGTAGGGGGACTGCTCCTCGGGCGCCACCCGTCCCTCGCCCGGGTGGCCGGGAAGGTCGAAGGGCCTGCCGATCTGCTCCTTGAAGGAGGCCTCGCCGAGCGGGGCGGCGTCCTCGCCGTAGACCGACTTGCTGGGCGACTCGGGATAGGGCGTCCAGTGCTCCCGGCTCGCCGCCGCGGACACCGCCTTCTCCAGCAGGGTCCGGTGGCGTGCGAAGAAGTCGGGCGCCTCGGCGGCTGCGTTCTGCATGTGGCTCATCCCCTTGACAGGCACTGGCATGGCTTGAATTACTGGCCTCGCCGCACGCTAACCGAATGTTCGGTCGGTACACAAGGTGGTACAAGTCGTGACACATATGTCGCCCTCCCTGCGAGTGGACGGCGTGCACGGCCCTGTCGGCCGCGGCCGGGGTCCGCGGTGCGAGGGTGGTCGTGAGGCGGGGCAGTCGGCGCTTTTCCGCCACCGCGGCCGCACTGTTGGGAGCAAGGAATGCGAGGAGCCGCAATGACCAGCGAACCGAGCGCACCGTTGGACGCCACGCGCCGCCACGGCGAGGCCCTTCCGGCGGACCTGCTGGACGACGCCGAGCGGATGGAGCGGGAGGAGCTGGAGGCGCTCCAGCTGGACCGGCTCCGCCGGACGCTGCGGCACGCCTACGACAACGTCGAGCTGTACCGGAAGAAGTTCGACCGGGCGGGCGTGACTCCCGACGACTGCCGGACCCTCGGCGACCTGGCCCGCTTCCCCTTCACCACCAAGGCCGACCTGCGGGAGACCTACCCCTTCGGCATGTTCGCCGTCCCGATGTCCGAGGTGCGCCGCGTCCACGCCTCCAGCGGCACCACCGGCCGCCCCACGGTGGTCGGCTACACCGAGAAGGACCTCGCGAACTGGGCCGACGTGGTCGCCCGCTCGATCCGCGCGGCCGGCGGCCGGGCCGGGCACAAGGTCCACATCTCCTACGGCTACGGCCTCTTCACCGGAGGCCTGGGCGCCCACTACGGCGCTGAGCGCGCCGGGTGCACCGTGATCCCCGCCTCCGGCGGCATGACGGCGCGGCAGGTCCAGATCATCCAGGACTTCCAGCCCGAGATCATCATGGTCACCCCCTCCTACATGCTCACCCTGCTCGACGAGTTCGAGCGCCAGGGCGTCGACCCGCGCTCCACCTCCCTGCGGATCGGCATCTTCGGCGCCGAACCGTGGACGGAGGCGATGCGCCGCGAGGTCGAGGAGCGCATGGGCATCCACGCCGTCGACATCTACGGGCTGTCCGAGGTGATGGGCCCCGGCGTGGCGCAGGAGTGCGTGGAGACCAAGGACGGCCTGCACGTCTGGGAGGACCACTTCCTGCCCGAGGTCGTCGACCCGGTCACCGACGCCCTGCTGCCCGACGGGGAGAGCGGTGAACTGGTCTTCACCTCGCTCACCAAGGAGGCGCTCCCGGTGATCCGCTACCGCACCCGGGACCTCACCCGGCTGCTGCCCGGCACCGCCCGTCCGGCGTTCCGCCGCATCGAGAAGATAACCGGCCGGTGCGACGACATGATCATCCTGCGCGGGGTGAACGTCTTCCCCAGTCAGATCGAGGAGGTGGTGCTGGGCACGCCCGGCGTCGCCCCGCACTTCCAGATCCGGCTCAGCACCCGGGGCCGGATGGACCACATGACCGTCCGTGTGGAGTCCGCCCGCGGCGCCGGCCCCGAGCAGCGCGAGGCGGCCGCCCGCGCGATCGCCAAGGGCGTCAAGGACGGCGTCGGCGTGAGCGTGGAGGTGGCGATCGTGGAGCCCGAGACCCTCGAGCGCTCGCTGGGCAAGCTCCGCCGGATCGAGGACCTGCGTGGAGCCTGACCTGCCCGGACCCGCCCCGTCCGCTTGCCACAATGAGCGGATGACCGACACGCCCACCGGCCGCCCCGCCCGGCGCGGGGAACGGCCCGCCTACGACCGCGACTCCCTCCTCGCGGTCGCGGTGGCCGTCTTCAACGAGCGCGGGTACGACGGCACCGGCATGGAGGACGTGGCGCGGCGCCTCGGGCTGAGCAAGTCCAGCATCTACCACCACGTCTCCGGCAAGGAGGAACTGCTCTCCCTGGCCGTCACCCGCGCCCTGGACGCGGTGTTCGCCGTGCTGGACGAGGACCCCGCTCCCGGCGCGACGGCGACGGCCCGGCTGCGGCACGTCCTGCACCGCAGCGTCGAGGTGCTGGCCGCCGAACTGCCCTACGTCACCCTGCTGCTGCGGTTGCGCGGCAACAGCGACACCGAGCGGCGGGCCCTGGAGCGCCGGCGCGAGTTCGACCACCGCTTCGCCGGACTGGTCATACGCGCCGCCGCCGAGGGCGGCGTGCGCGTCGACATCGACCCCCACCTGGCGAGCCGCCTGCTGTTCGGCACGGTGAACTCCCTCATCGAGTGGTACCGCCCCGACGGCGACCTCCCGGTGGCCACGGTGGCCGACGCGCTCACGGCGATGCTCTTCGAGGGGCTGGGCCGCCCGGCGCCCGCCGGCCCGGCACGGTAGGCGTCCGCCCACGCGCGCGACGGCCGGCCCGGATCCTCCCGTGCCGGCCGTCGGCCGGCACGGCGGCGCAGGGCCCGCCGGGCCCGAAGGAATCGGCGGCTCCACCATCGCGAGCCGCACCGCCGGCGCCCGCCGCCGAGGTGACGTCCACTCCTCCGGCGGCTGACCAGGGCCGACAGTGGGGGCCGGGGCCGTGTGAAAGGGGATGTCCCTGCCGCCGCCCGTCATGTAGAACGGCTCCATGCAGCAGGAGAACGGGGCCGGCCGACAGTCCGGGGACGGGACCGGGACCGGGACCGGCGGGGTGACCGGGGACGGACCCGGGTGGGTCTACCGGTTCGCGGCCGCGGTGCTGACGCCTCTCGTCCGGCTCGTCGCACGGTGGGAGTGGCGGGGCGGCCATCATCTGCCGGCAGCCGGCGGGTACATCACGGCGGTCAACCACACCTCGTACGCGGATCCGGTCTGCTACGGCCTCTTCCAGTACCACCACGGCCGTCCCGCCCGGTTCCTGGGCAAGGCGCCGCTGTTCTCGGTGCCCGTGCTGGGAGCGGCGCTACGCGCCATGGGCCACATACCGGTGTACCGGAACACCGTCCACGCGTCGGACGCGCTGGTGCACGCCAAGGAGGCCCTGGCCCGGGGCTGCTGCGTGGCCGTCTACCCCGAGGGCACCTTCACCGACGACCCTCAGCTGTGGCCGTCCAGGGCCAAGACGGGCGTGGCCCGGCTGGCCCTGGAGACCGGGGCTCCGGTGATACCGGTGGCCCAGTGGAACGCGCACGAGATCATCCCGGCGGCGGGCAGCACGGTGCGCCGCTCCCGCCCCTGGTACCGGCGGACCGTCGTGCGGGTGGCGGCCGGCCCGCCCGTCGACCTCTCCGACCTGCGGGGACAGGTGATCACGGCACCGGTCCTCGCGGAGGCCGGCCTGCGGATCATGGACGCCATCACCACGCTCCTCGAGGAACTCCGCGAGGAACCCCGTCCCACCGCACGCAAGCCGTGCCCGTCGTCCACGGCCGATCATCTCCCTCAGACCTGACGCCGCTGCCGGTGGACCGACCGTCGCGCGCGCCGACCGGTGCGTCCGCGGGCACTCGCCCCTGCCTCAGTCCCACGCCCTCGCCCGCCGCATCCGCACCGGCACCCTCACCGTCAACGGCGCCCCGGTGACCTTCGACGGCCCGTTCGGAGGCTTCAAGGCGTCCTGACCGGTGCCCCGGCCTCACGCGAGGACGGATCACTGCCTTTCCAGCCCGAGGACGCGCCCCCGCCAGCGGCGGCGGAGCCAGCGGTCGTGGCTGGCGACGACGACCGCGCCCGGGCCCGTGCCCAGGGCCTCCTCCAACTCGTCGCACAGGGACGGGGAGAGATGGTTGGTGGGCTCGTCGAGGAGGAGCATCCGGGGCGGGCGGGCGACGAGGAGGGCCAGCGCGAGCCGCCTGCGCTGTCCCACGGACAGGTGGCCTACCGGCTTGTCCAGGTCCGCCTCGTGGAACAGGCCGAGCGAGCGCAGAGGCACCTCCTCGGCACGCGGAACTCCCAGCGACTGGTCGTAGGTGTGGCGGACCGTCCGGTCGGGGCGGTCGAACACGGTGTCCTGGGTGAGCAGGCCCACCGTCAGCCGAGGGCGCCGGTACACCCCGCCCTCGGCCGGGAGACGTCCGGCCAGCACCGCGAGCAGCGTCGACTTGCCCGTGCCGTTGCCGCCCGTGACCAGCAGCCGGTCGGTGGGTGAGACCTCCAGGGCGTCGACGGCGAGCCGGCCCGGTACCCGTACCCCGCTCAGGGCCACCAGGGGAAGGGAGTCCTCCTCGCCGGCCGCGCCGAGATCGCCGGCGGCGGCGAGGTCGCCGGCGGTGAACCGCAGAGGGCGCGGCGGCGCGGGTACCTGTCCGCGCTCCAGCTCCTCCAGTCTCCGCGTGGCGTCGCGGACCCTGCGGGAGATCTGGTTCTGCACCCGGCCGCTGCGGTGGCCGTAGCCCATCTTCTCGTTGTCGGTGCGGCCCCGGTCGGGCGCGACCCGGTGCGCGGTCACCCCAGCCGCCTGACGCAGCTCGGTCAGTCTCTGCTGCTCCTCGGCGTACCGCCGCTCCCAGCGTTCCCGCTCGGCGAGCCGGTGGGACAGATAGGCGCTGTAGCCGCCGCCGTGACGGACCGGGCCGTCGAGCGCCGGATCGAGATCGATCAGATCGGTGCAGACGGCGTCGAGGAACGCGCGGTCGTGACTGGCGACGACGACGGTGCCGGGCAGACCGCGGACCTGCTCCTCCAGGAAGGCGGCGGCCTCGTCGTCGAGGTGGTTGGTGGGTTCGTCGAGGAGGAGCGCGGTCGGACGCCGTACGAGAAGGGCGGCCAGGGCCAGGCGGCCGCGCTGCCCGCCGGAGAGGGAGCCGAGGACGCGGTCGTGCGGGACGGCGCCCAGGCCGAGGCCGTCCAGGACGAGTGCGGCTCGGCGGTCGGCGTCCCAGGACTCCCGGTCCTGGGCCTGCTCCAGGCGCCTGCCGTAGGCGTCCAGGAGGTCCTGGTCCTCCGGCGTGCGGGCGAGCTCCTCGCCGAGCCGGCCCAGTTCGGCCAGGTCCTCGCGGGCCTCGCGCAGCGCCTCGTCGAGGACGACGGCGATGGTGGAGCGGGCGTCGTACGGCATCTCCTGGTGGAGGAAGCCGAGATCGACGGGGCGGCTGACGGTCCCCGCGTCGGGTTCGTCGGCGCCGGCCAGGAGGCGCAGCACCGTGGATTTGCCGACGCCGTTCTCCCCGATGAGACCGATGCGGCGGCCGGGAGCGGCGGTCAGGGAGATGCCGTCGAGGACGCGACGGCCTCCCAGGCTGTGGACGAGGTCGTGGGCGATCAGTGCCGACACAGGGGTTCCCTCAGAAGTGGCTGGTGGGCGGCCCGCCGGGCGGAGGACGCCTCGGCGGGCCATGTCACACGTCGGTGGCTCACACCTCGGGCGCCCGGACCTCCTCCAGCGTGCCGTCGGCGAGCCGGAGCCGGCGCTGCACACCGATCCGGGCGAGGAACCGCTCGTCGTGGCTGACCACCATGAAGGCCCCCTGGTAGGAGTTGAGCGCGCCCTCCAGTTGGCCGGCGCCCACCAGGTCGAGGTTGTTGGTCGGCTCGTCGAGCAGGAGCAGGTGGGGCGCCGGTTCGGCGCACAGGACGCAGGCCAGGGTGGCGCGCAGGCGTTCTCCGCCGGAGAGGACGCCGACCGGGAGGTGGGCCCGGGGACCACGGAAGAGGAAGCGGGCGAGCAGGTTCATGCGTTCCGCCTCGGGCCGCCCGGGGGCGAAGGCGGCGAAGTTCTCCGCGACCGTGCGGTCCACGTCGAGGAGGTCCAGGCGCTGCGACAGGTAGGCGATACGGCCGTCGTTGCGCTTGATCTCCCCGCCGGACAGGGGGAGATCACCGGCGATCAGACGGAGCAGGGTGGTCTTCCCGGCCCCGTTGGGGCCGGTCAGGGCGATGCGTTCGGGACCGCGGACCGTCAGGCCCAGACCGCCGTCGGCGAACACGGGCCTGTCGCCGAGCCGGGCCTGCATGCCCTCGCCGAGGAAGAGGTTGCGGCCCGCGGGGACCTGCGTGTCGGGCAGTTCGAGGGTGAGACGCTGCTCGTCGCGCAGGGCGCGGCCCGCCTCGTCGAGGCGGGCCCTGGCCTCGTCGACCCGGGTGGAGTGCACGGTCGCGGACCTGCCGGCCGACTCCTGGGCGCCGCGCTTCATGGTGCCGGCGAAGATCTTGGGCAGGCCGGCGTTCTTGAGGTTCCTGGAGGCGTTGCTCATGCGGCGCTCGGCGCGTTCGCGAGCCTGCTGCATCTCCCGCTTCTCCCGCCTGAGCTCCTGCTCCGCGTTGCGGACGTTCTTCTCGGCGACCTCCTGCTCGGCCCGCACCGCCTCCTCGTAGGCGGTGAAATCGCCGCCGTACAGGCGCAGTTCCTCACGGTCGAGTTCGGCGATGCGGTCCATGCGGTCGAGCAGGGCGCGGTCGTGGCTGACCAGGAGCAGCGTGCCGGGGAAATCGGACAGCACGTCGTAGAGCTTGTGCCGGGCCTGGGCGTCGAGGTTGTTGGTGGGCTCGTCGAGCAGGAGCACGTCGGGGCGCTTGAGCAGCTGCGCGGCGAGGCCCAGGGAAACGATCTGACCGCCGCTGAGGGTGCTCAGCCTGCGGTCCAGGGGGAGGTCGGAAAGGCCGAGACGGTCGAGCTGGGCGCGGGTGCGCTCCTCGATGTCCCAGTCGTCGCCGATGGTGGTGAAGTGTTCCTCGCGGACGTCGCCGGACTCCACGGCGTCCAGGGCGCGGATCACCTCGGCGACGCCGAGCACCTCGGCGACGGTGAGGGTGCCGGTCAGGGGCAGGCTCTGGGCCAGGTGGCCGAGGGAACCGCTGACGGACACCGATCCGGTGGCGGGCCTCAGCTCGCCGGCGATCAGCTTGAGCAGGGTGCTCTTGCCGGAACCGTTGGGCGCGACCAAGCCGGTGCGGCCGGTGCTGACGGTGAAGGACAGGTTGTCGAAGACCGGCGTCTCGTCGGGCCAGGCGAAGGAGAGGCTGGAGCAGACGATCGTGGCAACGGACATGGAGGAGCGACCTCGGGAGGACGAGGGCAGAGCATGGACCTCTGCCCTGGGCAGACGTGGGAAAGGGGGGCACGACAGAGCGGACCACCTCGGCAGTGCTCACGAGCACCGGCCGGTGGCCGTCAGATCCGGATCTCACCCGGAGATGTCGTCGTCACCCACCACGTCTTGACTCCTCGATCAACGGTCGACTGCCCGTCACTTTAGCAAGGGGCGCCCGGACGGACCGCCGTCCGGTGCCGAGCGGGCCCGGACGGACCGCCGTCCGGTGCCGAGCGGGCCGAAGGAGTACGTCACCCGCACCCACGTACCTGTCGCCACCGCCCGTTCGCGGGCCGCGCCGCCCCCGCGACGGCAGCCACCTCGCAACCGCGCGCCGAGCGACTCGACCGTGCCGTCACGCAGAACGACGGAGTCCTCGGCGAGCACCAGGTGCGGAACCACTCGACGGACACCGGAACGCGTCCCGCGCGTCGCACGAGCGTCAAGATCGTCCGCGGCCGCGGCCGCGTGGCACGACCGGCACAACGGTGACATATTGCACAAAACGCCCGACTCGTCATGAGTGGTCACCACGGAAGGCGCACCGGCGCAACGGTGTCGGGGGAGGTCTCAGTGGCGAAGGAGGTCGAGCGCCGTGGCACCTGCCGACGTCGGCGCCACCGGGCTCGCTGCCCCGCACATCGTGGACCGGCTCGCACATCCCACCGACGCCGATGTCGCCGCGGTCGACGCCTGGTGGCGGGCAAGCAACTACCTCACCGTCGGCCGGTGAGGCACGAGCGGTACGTGGTCGAGCATCTGCGGCACACGCCGGAGGTGCGGGACTGGTCGCTGGGCGACCGGGCGGAACGGAGCTGATGCCGCATGCGGCGTCCGCGGAGAAACGGCAGGTGCCGTGATGCGCTCACCGGTCACGCCTGAGGACTTCGACGCCGTCCTGTTCGACATGGACGGGGTCCTGACCACGACCGCGTCCCTGCACGAGGATGCCTGGCGCAGCACGTTCGACGCCTTTCTGCGCGAGTGGGACGCCGTCCACGGGACGAGCACGGCCCGCTTCGACGCCGCCGACTACACGGCGTACGTCGACGGCAAGCCACGACAGGACGGCGTGCGGGACTTCCTCGACGCCCGCGGCATCACCCTGCCTCCCGGAACGCCTGACGATCCTTCGTCGACGCGGAGCGTCTGGGGGCTGAGCAACCGGAAGCAGGAGCGGGTCGTCGCCGAGCTGGCGACCGGCCGTGTCGAGGCGTTTCCCGGATCGATCGCCTGGGTGCGAGAGGTGCGCGAGGCGGGGCTCAGGACCGCGGTGGTCTCCAGCAGCCAGAACTGCGCCGAGATCCTGAACTGCGCCGGGCTCGGCAATCTGTTCGACACCCGCGTCGACGGCCGGACGGCACTGGACCACGGCATCCCCGGAAAACCTGCGCCCGACATGTTCCTCGCCGCCGCCGACGTGCTCGGCGTGCGACCCGAGCGCTGCGTCGTCGTGGAGGACGCGCCGGCCGGCGTCGCCGCAGGCCGGGCGGGAGGCTTCGGGCTCGTCATCGGGGTGGACCGGGCCGGCCAGGCCCGTGCTCTGACCGAGCACGGCGCGGACCTGGTGGTGGAAGATCTCGGCGAGCTGCTCGCGGACGTCACCGAGGAGGTCCACAGGTCCGGGCCGCGGACCCACCGCCTGCGGGCCGCCGCACGGCGCATTCTGGCGACCAGCGCCGAGCACCCCACCGACCCGTGGCGGCTCCTCGAACGCAGTCCCCGTCCCGACGACGTCGGGCGCACCGAGTCGCTGTTCGCGGTGTCGAACGGGTACATCGGCATGCGCGGCAGCCACGAGGAGGGCGAGCCGGCGGACCGGCCCGCGACGATGCTGAACGGCTTCCACGAGACCTGGCCGATCGTCTGTCCCGAACCGGCCTACGGGCTGGCGAGCACGGGGCAGACGGTCGTCCCGGTCCCGGACGCGACCGTCGTCCGGCTCCTCGTCGACGAGGAGCCCGTGGACATCGTGAGCACCGAGGTACGCGCATACGAGCGGACCTTGAACATGGCGGACGGGACCTTGCGCCGCAGCGTCACCTACCAACTGCCCGGCGGCCTGCCCATCAGGGTCGACTCGTTCCGCTTCGTGTCCTTGACCCACCGGCACCTGGCATGTGTGGGCTACGAGCTGACGGTCCTGCCCGCGCCCCAGGGCCAGGAGGAGCCCGGCACTCCGGCGGACCTGGCGCTCTCCTCCGAGATGGTCACCCGCCCGCCGGTCGTCACGGACCCCGACGGAGACCCACGCCGGACCCGGTCGCTGGCCGAGGACGCGCTGCGGCCCGACGGCGAGCGGGTCGACGGGGTGCGCGTCACCCGGATGTACCGGACCTCCGGCAGCGGTCTGGCGGTCGCCGCGGCGATGGATCACTCCTTCGACCCGGCGGCACTGACGCACACGCGTACCCGTGTCGAGCAGGATCGGGTCTCCGTGGAGTTCACGGTGCGGGCCGCGCCGGGCCGGACCGTGACGCTGACGAAGTGGCTGGCGTACCACGACGGTCCCGGCGACAGCGACGCCTTGGCTGACCGGGCGGAGGCGACCCTGCATCGTGCGATGGACACCGAATTTCCGGCAGACCTTCAGGAGCACGCGGCAGACTGGGCGAGGTTCTGGGCCGACAGCGACGTCGAATGGACGGGATCGCTGACGGCACAACAGGCTCTCCGCTTCAGCCTGTTCACGCTGCTTCAGGGGACGGCTCGTAGCGAGGGGCGTGGAGTGCCTTCGAAGGGGCAGACCGGGACGGGCTACGAGGGGCACTACTTCTGGGACACCGAGATCTACCTGCTCCCGTTCCTCGTCCACACCCACCCGTCGGTGGCCCGAAGTCTGTTGATGCACCGCATCGACGCGTTGCCGACGGCACGGGAGCGGGCCCGGCAGGTCTCGTGCGACGGAGCGCTTTTTCCATGGCGCACGATCAACGGCACCGAGGCGTCGCCCTACTACGCCGCAGGCACGGCGCAGTATCACATCAATGCCGACATCGCCTACGCGCTCACCCAGTATGTGCGGGTCACGGGAGACGTGGATCTCCTGTACCGGCACGGGACGGAGCTCCTGGTGGAGACCGCGGGCCTCCGAGCCGGAGACCTGGCCAGTCACGGATCGATGACAGTGAGTGCTCCGCGGCAGGTCGACCCCTCGGCAGCCCTGTCCCTGCGGTAAGGCCACTCCGGCCGGCCTGCCGCCGCTGCCTCGCCCGCTACCGCCGCTCCGCTGTGAAGCCGGTCAGGGCACCAGAGCGTCGAGGTCGATGTCCATGGGGAAGGGAACGGAGACCTTCAGCCGGCCACGATAGATACCCGTCGGCACATACGTCCTGGTCATCGCGTCGAGCTCATACGTGTGAACGGTCGGCGCACCAGCCTCGTCCTCGACCCGCCAGAAGTGGGCGATCCCGGCCTGGGCGTACTTGAACGGCTTCAGCGACCGGTCACGGTCCGCGGACTCCTCCGAAACGACCTCGACGACCAACGTGACCTCTCCGGGCGCGTACCAGGTCCGGTCGGGGTCGTAGGCGGCCGTGGACACCAGGATGTCCGGCTCCGGGCGACTCTTGCGGTCGAGGCGAACGGTCATCTCCCGCTCCGCCTCGAAGCCCGCCGGAGCCTCACGCCGCAGCGTGAACGTCATGTTCTCCACCAGCCTGGCATGCCAGGACCGCTGCGGCGACATCATGAAGATCAGCGCTCCGTCGATGAGTTCCGTATGCCGGGGAGCCTGCGGAAGATGGTCGAGATCATCAGCCTCCCAGCCGCTGGGCCTCGGCGGGATCATCCAGTCGGGCAACTCCGCGGTCACGGCTTCCTCCAGACGCCTTCGGAAGACAGTCACAGGGCCCCCCACCCGGGAAGCGCACAGGGGCCACACAACTGACATCAGCGTAATCGACAACTGCCGCCGGACCGCGCGATGCGCCAACGCGCCGATGGCCGGGGCGGTTCACCTGCGGATCGGCTCGCCCCCGAACACCTCCCGGTGCCCGTCAATGAACGCTACGAGCGCTTCGACAGCCGGTCGAGCTCAGACGCGAAGAAAGCCGAGGTGAACTCAACCGTCAGCGCTGCTCTGCCTGCTGCCGATGGCGCCGACCGCGTCCGCCCACGGCACGGTGATCGCCCCGCAGACGCGCAACTACGGCTGCCCGCAGCGGTGGGGCTACAACGAGCCGAACGAGGCCCAGGACCCGATGTGCTTCACCCGACGGCGGGTTCCGGGTGATGTTCCGTTACGCCCGCACGGTGGGGCGGCTCCGCCAGGTGCGGTACGACCGTCCGCGCCTGCGCGTACGGATACGCGTCGTCCTGTCACCCACCGCTCACGAGGCTCGCAGGACCAGCCCGTCGCGCGTGTCGGCTGATGCGCCCGCGGGCCACTCGCACCTGCCTCCGCCCGTTGTCGGACCCGGCGCTTAGAGTCCGGCCATGCACACCGAGATGCGAAACCGTTTACGACCCTTCCGCGACGAGGCGCTCGCGCAAGGCATACCGGCCGAAGACGTGGAGCGGTGGCTGACCCTCGCTCGCCCCTGCGTAAACCTGACACCGGCGAAGGAGGGGCCGGAACCCGTCGTGGGCCGGTTTGGGGGCCCACTTCTTCTCCCCGTCGGCGTCCCCACCCCCAAGTACCCCTTCGTGGCGTCCATCGACCTCGCGGCCCTGCCGGCCGACGCGACGGATCTGCCCCTGCCGCCCGACGGCCACCTGCTCTTCTTCTCCTGGCCCGAGCCCGACCACCGCCATTCCGCGGGCCAGGTGGTGTACGTTCCCGCAGGCGCGACCGTCGACGAGCGGGACAAGCAGGAGTCCTGGAACTCGGGGGACGTGGACGACCACCGCAGGATGTTCGCCAGCTACCCCCAGGGACCGCTGCGCGCGAGCTTCCACCCGTCGCTCCCGTATCACACACACGTGACCCTGCCGGGGGGACAGGACATCGCCCACGTCCCCGGACACTCCCGGGCTGAGGAACTCGTCGAGGTCTGGGACAAGACCTGGAACGACATCGTGCCCGAAGGGACCCTCCAGATCGGAGGTTACTCGAACGAGGAGGTCGTCCACCTCAACCCGGTGGAGGACGCCGTGTGGGCCGCCGTGCGGGCGGTGGAGTCGGGCGGTTGGGACGGACCGGCCTCGGCCGACCCCGCGGACTGGGTTCTGCTCGCCGACTGGTTCGCCGGCGAGGACGTGGTGGGTTGGGAAGGCTCCACCGTGCACTGGGTGATCCAGCGCGAGGACCTGACAGCGCGACGTCTGGACCGGGCCTTCGCCAACGTCTCCTGGAACCCCTGACCGGTCCGACCGGCCCCTCCCGCATGTTCAGCCCGCTCCGCCTCGAAGCCACACGGCGTTTCCGCCGGCGCCCGTTCACCAAGGAGGACGGCCCTGGGGCGTCCGGGCGTGCCGGTGCCCCGCCAGTGCGGAGGCCGGGTGGGGAGGGGGCCGCCGGGAGGGGGGCCACCGGGGGTCTCGCTCCCCGCTGGAAGCAGTGCCGGCCACCGCCCTCGGTGGGCCTGCGCGACGCGCGTGAAGGGCCCGCCCGTGCCTGCGATCCGGCCGCAGGACAGTTGTTGGCGATCGCTTGCTCCGCCAGGAGGCCGGCCCCGGTCGCCCCGGCGAACCGGCCGGGCTCCTGCAGTCGGCTGACGCGTCGGCTCGGCGCCTCCAGTAGCGCCCGAGCACGGGAGCGGACGGCGGGGCTTGTCGGCGACGGGCCACAGGCCGGTGCACATTGACACACCCGGTCAGTGGGGAGCACGTCGAGCGGGCCGTGACGCCAAGGCGATCGGCCGCGCTGCGCCAGGCAGGCGACACCGCCGGGAAGCGCCGTGAAAAGCGAGGCCTGCCCACGAATAGGTTGCCAGCCACATAAATTCGCGCTACTTTTCTGTGGTCGGCCACATAAATGGTCGGCATCACCACTTCCCAGGAGTGCGTCATGACCGCTGCCGCCGCGTCCGAGGCTCTCGCCCGCCCTCCGTACGACCCGGAGCTGAGCGCCCTGCTCGCCAACAGTCCGTTGCCGTCCGCGATCACGACGGAGATGATCGAGCCGCTGCGGGCCGCGCCCTTCACCGCCCCGATCGAGGAAGTCCTCGCCACTCGCGCCCTGGACCACCGGGTCGTCGCCGTCCCAGGCTCGGACGGTGAGCTGACAGCCTCCGTCTTCACCCCTCGCGACAAGGCCGCCGCCGCTCCCGGCATCTACTTCTTGCACGGCGGCGGCATGATCATCGGTGACCGTTTCACCGGCATCGAGAACATCCTCGACTGGGCTCTGGAGCACGGCGCGGTCGTCGTCTCCCTCGACTACCGGCTCGCCCCCGAACACCCCGCTCCAGCCCCCGTCGAGGACGCCTACGCCGGCTTCGTTTGGACCACCGCCCATGCCGAGGAACTCGGTGTGGACCCCCGGCGGATCCTGCTGGCCGGCACCTCTGCCGGCGGTGGCCTGGCCGCCGGCGTCGCGCTGCTCGCCCGCGACCGCAAGGGCCCGAAGGCCATGGCGCAGTTGCTGATGAGTCCGATGCTCGACGACCGCGACGACAGCGTCTCCACGCTCCAGTACTCAAACACGGGTTCCTGGAGCCGGGAGAGCAACACCACGGGCTGGACCGCCCTTCTGGGCGAGCGCCGCGGCAGCGAGGCCGTCTCCGCCTACTCCGCTCCCGCCCGGGCCACCGATTTGTCCGGACTGCCGGCGGCCTTCATCGACGTCGGCTCCGCCGAGGTGTTCCGCGACGAGGACGTCGCCTATGCCTCCCGGCTGTGGGCGGCCGGCGTCCAGGCAGAACTGCACGTCTGGGCAGGGGGTTTCCACATCTTCGACGGCGCAGCTCCCACTGCGGCCCTGTCCGTCGCCGCGCTCGCCGCCCGCACCGCCTGGGTGCGCCGCACCCTCGGCACCTGAGGAGAGGGACATGGCCGCCGCCTGTCTCGCACAGCCCTTGCAGCAACTGCCCGGCAAGGAGGCCACTCCGCCTGCCGCGCCGTGGACCGACCTGGCTCGAGCGGCTTGACGTCCACAGGAGCGCCACGAACACCGAGCTCGCCCGCCACCATAACGAAGGATCACTCATGTGTGAGGCCCTGTTCACACCCACGACCGTCGGCGCTCTTTCCCTGCCGCATCGCCTGGTCATGGCCCCCATGACCCGGGACCGATCCATACCGGAAGGCGTACCGACGCGGCTGAACGCCGAGTACTACACCCAGCGCGCCTCCTACGCACTCATCATCACCGAGGGCACCCAGCCCTCCGCCGACGGCCAGGGCTACCTCCTCACCCCCGGCATCCACGACGACGCACAGATCGCCGGATGGCGCACGGTCACCGACTCGGTCCACGCCGCGGGCGGACGGATCTTCATCCAGCTCATGCATGTCGGACGCATCGCACACCCCGACAACACCCCCCACCACCGGCAGCCGGTCGCCCCCTCGGCGACCCGCCCATCGGGGATGATGTTCACCACCTCGGGACCGCAGGAAATGCCGATGCCCCGCGCCCTGTCGACCGGCGAGGTCGCGGCGACCGTGGACGACTTCCGCCGCGCAGCCGCCGCGGCGATCGCGGCCGGAGCCGACGGCGTCGAGATCCACGGCGCCAACGGCTACCTGGTCCACCAGTTCCTGGCCACCAACAGCAACCAGCGCACCGACCGCTACGGCGGCTCAGTCGAACACCGCATCCGCTTCGCCGCCGAGGTCGTCACCGCTGTGGCCGAGGAGATCGGCGCCGACCGCACCGGTCTGCGCATCTCGCCCGGCAACCCCTTCAACGACATCGCCGAGCCGGACACCGCCGACCTCTACCCCGCCCTCCTACGTGTCCTCGCCCCGCTCCGCATCGCCTACCTCCACGTCGTGCACGCCGGCGACAGGAACCTGCTGGACACTCTGCGCACACTGTGGCCGACCACCCTGATCCTCAACCGGGCCGGCACCGACCTGGCCACTCGCGCCAAGGACATCGCCAACGGCACGGCCGACCTCATCTCCGTCGGAGCCCTCGCCCTGGCCAACCCCGACCTGGTTCAGCGGCTACGCTCTGACGCGCCGCTCAACTCCCCCGATCCGGCCACCTTCTACGGCGGCGGCGCGGCCGGCTACACCGACTACCCCACCTACACCGCCTGAGGATCCAGACCATGCCCGCCCCCACCCGTCCTCTTCCCTCCACCGTCAGCGAGGGACAGGTGAGCTACGCGATCTTCCAGCTCGCCCGCGCCCACCGCGGCTACGCAGCCGCCATGCTCCGCGAGATGAACCTGCACCCCGGACAGGAACTGCTGCTCATGCAGCTGTTCGACAAGGACGGCCAGACCCAGTCCGAACTGCTCGAGAGCGTCGGCCTGGACCACTCCACCGTCTCCAAGTCCCTGCGCCGCATGCAGGACGCCGGCCTGCTCACCCGTCGGCCGTCCGACCACGACCGACGGGTGATGGTCGTCCACCTCACCGACGAAGGCCGCGCCCTGCGCGAGCCCATCGCCGCAATGTGGCGGACTCTGGAGGCAACCTCTATGCGCCACTTGCCGAAGGAGCGGGCCGAATCCTTCGTCCACGACGCCTATGCCATCGTCGACGCCATGAACAGCCACGACGTCATCCGCCCGGACACCCCTTAGAGGGGTGTCCGGGCGGATGACGTCAGCGGGGGACGCGGCGCTGGGCCAAGAACGCGCGATGCCCGCCTGGGCGTACGTGAACGGCTTCAACGACTGGTCACGTTCCGCCGACTGCTCCGAGACGACCTCATCGGGCCCGTACCAGTCGCCGACGGCGGGGGTCCTCAGCCCTCGTACAGGGGCACCACTCTCAACAGGTGACACTCCCACATCGGAGCCACCGCCACCAACGTGCCGTCATTTCGAGCGTCATACAAGCGTCAAAAATTCCAGCGAGCCGACACCCAAAAGCTCCCGCACGCGTCTCGACAGCGGAAAACCGCAGGTGGGGGCGGATGAATCCCGCCCCACCTGGTGTGCACGGCAAAACACTTCATGAGCCGAACCGGCGCAGAGAAACCGCAGGTCAGACGCCCTTTTTCACCGGCTCGAGGATCGCCACGCACTCCACGTGGTGGGTCATCGGGAACAGGTCGAAGACCCGCAGCGTGCGGACCCGGTAGCCGCCGTCGCGGAAGTACGCGAGGTCGCGGGCGAGGGCGGCCGGGTCGCAGGCGACGTAGGCGACGCGGCGGGCGCCGAGGGAGGCGAGGTGAGCGACGGTCTTGCGGCCGGCGCCGGCGCGCGGCGGGTCGAGGACGATGAGGTCCACCTCGGTGATGCCGGTGCGCGGCAGGACCGCCTCGACCTTGCCCTGCTCGATGCGGACCCGGTCGAAGCCGTCGAGGTTGTGGCGGGCGTCCTCCACCGCGCGCTTGCCGGACTCGATGCCGAGGACCGCGCCCTCGTCGCCGAGGCGGTCGGCGAGCGCGCCGGCGAAGAGGCCGACGCCGCAGTACAGGTCGAGTGCGGTCTCGCCCTTGCGGGGCAGCAGGCCCTGCATCACCGCGGTGACAAGGGTGTCCGCGGCCTTCGGGTGGACCTGCCAGAAGCCGCCGCTGCCGACGCGGTAGGTGCGGCCGTCGGCCCGCTCACGGACGAAGGGGCGGCCGTGCACCCGGTGCACCCCGCCGTCCTTCTCCCCGACCCGCATCACGGAGACGGGACGGTCCAGCTCGACGATGGGCAGCCGGGCGCCCACCCGCGGGGCGAGGATGACCTGGCGGTCCTGGGAGCCGGTGGCGGCGATGGCCTCCACGCTCTCCATACCGGACCAGTCGCGCTGCTCGATGCCGAGCTCGCTGACGCCCTCAGCGGCGATCAGGCAGCGGTCGATGATCTGCACCTCGTGCGAGCGGTGCTTGCGCAGGCCGGCCTCACCGGTGTCCGGGTCGACGGCGTACTGGACGCGGGTGCGCCAGGACGGGACCTGGCCGGCGGGCACCTTGTCGCCCTCGGCGGGCATCACGGTGCCGTCCCAGCCGGCCTCCTCGGGGGTGAGCCCGGCGAGGCGCTGGAGCTGCTCGGCGACGACCTCGCCCTTGAGCCGCCGCTGGGCGCCCGGCTTGGCGTGCTGCCAGTCGCAGCCGCCGCACTTGCCGGGGCCCGCGAACGGGCAGGGCGCCTCGACGCGGTCCTTGGACGCCTCGAGGATCTCCACGGCGTCGGCGCGCAGGAACCGCGCGCCCTCCTCGCCCTCGGTGACGCGGGCGACGACGCGCTCGCCGGGCAGCGTGTGCCGGACGAAGAGGACCTGGCCCTCGTCGGTCCGGGCGATGCAGTGCCCACCGTGGGCCACGGGGCCGATCTCGACCTCGTACTCCTCCCCCACCAGCGACTTCTTCTCCTGTGCCTGCATGGCGGGGTGACTCCACAACCTCGGTGACGAATCGGGCGCGCGCACCGGTGGCGCGTGTCCGGACAACAGCCGACCAGTCTACGCGGTCGGCGCGCCTGCCCGACCGGACCGAAATCGGGCCGGCCGGGCAGGTCGTGCGGGCGGACCCTCAGGTCACGCGCGGGCGGACCCTCAGACCCAGCCCGCCCGGCCCGCCCAGGTCACCCGGGCCCGCCCTGGGACCCGTCCGCCCGGGTCGAGCCCTTGCGGTCGCGCCGCTCGCCGTTGCCGCCGTGGCCGCCGTTGCGCGACGGGGCGGCGGGCCCGCGCCGCACCGAGCCGGGGGCGGTCCAGTTCGCCCGCCGCCGCGCCCGCAGCCGGGCCACCTCGGAGGACTCCAGCTGGTACGGGACCGAGGTGACCATCACACCGGCCTGGAAGAGCAGCCGGCCCTTGAGCCGCAGCGCGCTCTGGTTGTGGAGCAGCTGCTCGTACCAGTGGCCGACCACGTACTCGGGGATGTAGACGGACACCACGTCGCGCGGGGACTCCCGGCGCAGGTTCTTGACGTACTCCACCACCGGGCGGGTGACCTCCCGGTACGGGGAGTCCAGGACCTTCAGCGGCACGTCGATGCGGCGCCGGTCCCACTCCTCGCGGAGTTCCTTGGTCTCGGCGAGGTCGACGTTGACGGTGAGCGCCTCCAGGGTGTCGGAGCGCATCATCCGGGCGTAGCTCAGCGCCCGCAGGGCCGGCTTGTGGACCTTGGAGACCAGGACCACCGAGTGCACCCGGGAGGGCCGCTGGCTCTCGTCGCCGGGCTCCTCGGGCGCGGCGATCTCCTCGGCGACCCGGTCGTAGTGGCGCCGGATCACCGTCATCGTGCCGTAGAAGATCACCATGCCCAGCAGGGCGACCCAGGCGCCGTGGGTGAACTTGGTGAGCAGCACCACGACGAGCACCAGGCCGGTGAAGGTGGCGCCGAAGGCGTTGATGGCGCGCGAGCGCTGCATCCGGCGGCGGGCCGCCTGGTCGCGCTCGGTGGCCAGGTGGCGGTTCCAGTGCCGGACCATGCCGATCTGGCTGATGGTGAAGGAGACGAACACGCCGACGATGTAGAGCTGGATCAGCCGCGTGGAGTCCGCGTCGTAGACCACCACGAGCAGCGCTGCCGCACCGGCCAGCAGCACGATGCCGTTGGAGAAGGCGAGTCGGTCGCCACGGGTGTGCAGCTGGCGGGGCAGGTAGCGGTCCTGGGCCAGGATCGAGCCGAGCACCGGGAAGCCGTTGTAGGCGGTGTTGGCGGCCAGGAAGAGGACCAGCGCGGTGGCCGCGGCGAGGATCAGGAAGGGCAGCGTGTTGTGCCCGAAGACCGCCTCGGCGACCTGGGTGATCACCGGGTCCTGGACGTAGCCGGTGCCCACCGGCCGCCCGTTCTCCAGCAGGTCCTGCGCGGGCGACTCGGCCATCTTGACGCCGGTGGCCATGGCGAGGGCGATGATCCCGCAGAACATGGTGACGGCGATGGTGCCCATCAGCAGCAGCGTGGTCGCCGCGTTGCGCGACTTCGGCTTGCGGAACGCGGGCACGCCGTTGGAGATCGCCTCCACGCCGGTCAGCGCGGCGCAGCCGGAGGAGAAGGCCCGCAGCAGCAGGAAGACCAGCGCGAAGCCGGCGATCCCCTGGTGCTCGGGGTGGATCTCGAAGTCGGCGGTGGGCGCCCGCATCTCGTCGCCGAGGAACATGCCGCGGAAGGCGCCCCAGAGGATCATCACGAAGACGCCGGTGACGAAGACGTAGGTCGGGATGGCGAAGAGCTTGCCCGACTCCTTCACCCCGCGCAGGTTCATCAGGGTGAGCAGCACGATGACGGCGACCGCGCAGGCGACCTTGTGCTCGACCACGAACGGCACGGCCGAGCCGAGGTTCTCGATGCCCGAGGCGATCGACACGGCCACGGTGAGCACGTAGTCCACCAGCAGGGCGCTGGCGACGGTCTTGCCGGCCCGGCGGCCCAGGTTGGTGGTGGCGACCTCGTAGTCGCCGCCGCCGCTGGGATAGGCGTGCACGTTCTGCCGGTAGGAGGCGACGACCGTGAACATCAGCACCACGACCGCCACGGCGATCCAGGGGCTGAAGTGGTAGGCCGACACACCCGCGATCGACAGGACCAGCAGCACCTCGCCGGGCGCGTAGGCCACGGAGGAGAGCGGGTCGGAGGCGAAGACGGGCAGGGCGACCCTCTTGGGCAGGAGGGTCTCCCCCAGCCGGTCGCTGCGGAGTGCGCGCCCGATGAGGATGCGTTTGGGCACGTCGGTCAGTTTGGACACGACAGTGGATCGTAGGCCCGAGCAGGGGGAGGACCCAGCCAGGGACATCAGGATCGCGTTAAGGGTTTCAAAACATCGCCAAGGCTTTACCCGGCAGGTGCGGGGGGTGGTTTGCTCCGGACGCTGCGTGTGTACCTTGGGCGGCTGTCTGAGACCCTGTTCGTGTCGGCCGGCGACGCCGGACGGCACGTACGGCTGGACAGCATCAGTGCGGAACGACAATCGGGACACCGGAAGGACGGTCGTGCACATCGTCATCATGGGCTGCGGACGCGTAGGCGCCGCGCTCGCCCAGACCTTGGAGCAGCAGGGGCACACGGTCGCCGTGATCGACCGCGACCCCACCGCCTTCCGCCGGCTGGGCTCCGGGTTCGGAGGCCGCCGGGTCACCGGCGTGGGCTTCGACCAGGACACCCTGCGTGAGGCCGGCATCGAGGAGGCGGGCGCCTTCGCCGCCGTCTCCAGCGGCGACAACTCCAACATCATCGCCGCCCGGGTGGCCCGCGAGATGTTCGGCATCGAGCACGTCGCGGCCCGCATCTACGACCCGCGGCGGGCCGAGGTGTACCAGCGCCTGGGCATCCCGACGGTGGCCACGGTCCGCTGGACGGCGGACCAGATGCTGCGCCGTCTGCTGCCCTCGGGCGCGGAGCCGCTGTGGCGCGACCCCACCGGCGGCGTCCAGCTGGCCGAGGTGCACACCTCCCCTGCCTGGATCGGCCACCGGATCAGCCGGCTTCAGGACGAGACGGGCGTGCGGGTGGCCTACCTCACCCGGTTCGGCGAGGCGATGATCCCCTCGTCGCAGACCGTCCTCCAGGACGGCGACCTGGTCCACGTCATGATGCGGACCGAGGACGTGGCCGAGATCGAGGCCGCGTTCGCCAAGGGTCCGGAAGAGGAGGCGGGGCACTGATGAGGGTCGCCATTGCCGGAGCCGGAGCCGTCGGCCGCTCGATCGCGGGCGAGCTGCTGGAGAACGGCCACGAGATCCTGCTGATCGACAAGGCGCCGACCGCCATCTCGGTGGAGCGGGTGCCGCGCGCCGAGTGGCTGCTCGCCGACGCCTGCGAGATCACCTCGCTGGACGAGGCGGCGCTCCAGCGCTGCAACGTCGTCATCGCCGCCACCGGCGACGACAAGGTCAACCTGGTGGTCTCGCTGCTGGCGAAGACCGAGTACGGGGTGCCGCGGGTCGTCGCCCGGGTCAACAACCCGAAGAACGAGTGGCTCTTCAACGAGGCGTGGGGCGTGGACGTCGCCGTCTCGACGCCGCGGCTGATGTCCGCGCTGGTGGAGGAGGCGGTGAGCGTCGGCGACCTGGTGCGCCTGCTGCGCTTCAGCCACGGCGACGCCAACCTGGTGGAGCTCACGCTGCCCCCGGAGTCGGCCCTGGCCGGCACCCGGGTGGGTGACGTGGCCTGGCCGCAGGATACCTCGCTGGTCACCATCATCCGCGGCTCGCGGGTGCTGGCGCCCTCCCCCGAGGACTCGCTGGAGGCCGGCGACGAGCTCCTCTTCGTGGCCGCGCAGGACCGCGAGGAGCAGCTGGAGAGCCTGCTGTCGGTGCGTAACGACGTCGTCTGACGACGCGGGCGGCTCCGCACACGACGAAGCGGCGGGCCCGCGACACCTCGGAAAGGGTGTCGCGGGCCC